>JBHACQ010000001.1:0-12462 GCA_041854625.1 Leptotrichia sp.
AGCAGGAGAGCTGACTCATGATATATTTCCTTTCGTTAATGTTTTTGTTGTTACTAACATTTTAACACGAAATTATCATGAGTTTCTATTTTATTTTAAATTTATCGCAATATATTATACAATCTATGATAGATAAGGAAAGGATAATTAATTATGAAGATAATAGACTATCATGTTCACTCGACAAATTCTTTTGACGGGAAGAGCACTGTGGAAGAGACATGCGAGAAGGCTTTAGAAATAGGGATTCCTGAAATATGTTTTACAGAACATTTCAGTGTAGATCCTAGGGATGTAAGTTACGGAGTTCTTGATTATAAAAGATATTCGGAGGAAATACGGAAGGCGAGGGAAAAATTTGGAGGAAACCTGATAATAGGTAAGGGACTGGAAATAGGGGAGCCTCATCTGGAAAAGTACAAGGAAAATCTGAAGAGCCAGCTTGATATAATGGATCTGGATTTTATTATAGGTTCTGTCCATAATATAGACGGAGTAAAACTGAGGACTTATATGAAGGATAAGGACAAATATTCACTTTATTACGATTATTTCAATGAAGTGTATGATATGGTAATAAATTCAGATATTGATATTGTAGGACATATGGACTTAATGAAGAGATATGCTTTTGAAGAATACGGAAATTATAATTTTCAGGATTACAGGGAAATTATAGGTGAAATACTGATACAGGTAATTAATAAGGGAATAGGAATAGAAATAAACGGTTCAGGATATGAAAATAAAGTGGGGGAACCATATCCTGGTAAGGAAGTGCTTGCGTTATACAGGGAACTTGGCGGAGAAATAATAACAGTAGGCTCTGATTCCCATTATTATGAGAATCTGGCAAAGCATAATTTAAGGATGATGAATATGCTGAAAGAAATCGGATTTAAGTATATCTTTACATATCGTAAAAGGGAAAAAAGAGGAATATTATTATAGGATAGTAAATAATTGCAGTAAGACAGCCTATTGAAAAACTATTATGATTTTGGAAGAAATAAAACTGGAAAAGGAGACAAAATGCCTTTAAATATAAGGAATACCTATTACGAAACATTACCGGGGAAGTTTTACACAAAATTAGAACTGAATGGAGCAGAAAAACCGGAGCTGATAATCTTTAATGAAAAGCTTGCTACAGAACTGGAATTTACTGAAGAGGAAAGAAATTTCATGAAGAAAGAAGGGAAAGATATCTTTTCAGGAAATACACTGCTAAGGAATTCAGTTCCTATAGCACAGGCATATGCAGGGCATCAGTTTGGCTATTTTACTATGCTTGGCGATGGAAGGGCTGTTCTTCTTGGAGAACAGCTCTTATCTGACGGAAGTCTTTATGATATCCACCTGAAGGGTTCGGGGAAGACTCCTTATTCCAGGAATGGAGACGGAAAAGGGGTATTGGGACCTATGCTGCGTGAGTATATTATAAGTGAAGGGATGTATTATCTGGGAATACCGACATCCAGAAGTCTGGCAGTAGTAACGACAGGTGAAACTGTATACAGGGGAGCAGAAAAGAAGGGGGCAGTACTGGCAAGGATTGCCAAAAGCCATATTAGGGTGGGAACCTTCCAATATGCCTCATCTGGAAATCATGAAGATTTAAGGAGGCTGTCAGAGTATACGATAAACAGGCATTTTCCCCACATAATGGAGGCAGGAGGGGATTCCAATAAGAAATATATCCTGCTTATAAGGGAAGTGATAAGGCTACAGGCGGAACTGATAGCAAAATGGAGCTTGACAGGGTTTATTCATGGAGTAATGAATACAGATAATATGACGGTTTCAGGTGAAACGATAGACTATGGACCTTGTGCATTCATGGATATATATCATCCTAATACAGTTTTCAGTTCTATTGACATTCAGGGAAGATATTCCTATGGGAACCAGGCATATATAGGTCTATGGAATCTGACAGTATTTGCTGAAAGTATTTATCCTCTGTTTGACTATACTCATAATAAAGGAAATCCGGAAGACATAAGGGGAGAAGAGGCACGGAATCTGATTGAACACGAACTGGTGGAATACAGTAATATATATAAGAAATGCTGGTTTTCCGGAATGAGGGGGAAACTGGGGATATTTACAGAAAACAGTAAAGATGAGAAGCTGTTTAAAGAACTGCTTGATATCATGAAAATGTACAAGGCAGACTATACAAATACATTTGCCGCCCTGACCAGAAATATGTTTGACCTGAGAGATGAAATCAACAGGGGTCTTTATCAGAGTAATGAATTTAAGGACTGGAAAAATATGTGGAAGGAAAGGGTTGCTCAAGAGAAAAGGACAGAAGAGGAAGTAAGAGAAGAGATGCAACGGAACAATCCTGCTGTAATACCAAGAAACCATATTGTTGAAGAAGTACTGGAAAGTGCAGAAAAAGGAAGTTATAGACCTATGGAAAGTCTTCTGGAAATACTTTCGGAACCGTATGATTATCAGAAGGAGATACCGGAAAAATATTTACAGCCCAGAATAACAAAAATTCCTTACAGGACTTACTGTGGTACATGATAGTCTGTCAATATGAGAATTATTAAGTTTTAGAATGATGTCAGCGGCACAAGTGGCAGCTATGTCATTCTATTTTTATATATGGTTTTCAGTGCAGTAAAAAAAAAGGAAAATATTAATAATTACAGGTTGACAAAATTTTAAAATAAGTTATACAATAAGGTATTGAAATCAAGAGGTGTTATTATGGATAAAATCAAGGATTATGAGGCAAAGATAAGGGAAACATATAGTGAATTAAGAAAATCAGAAAAAAAGGTAGCTGACTATATTTTAATAAATAAAGAAAAAATAGGGGAAATGGGACTTGAGGAAATAGCGAGGAATTCCAATGTAAGCACACCTACAGTAATAAGGTTTACAAAGGCACTGGGATACGAAGGGCTGAAGGAATTTAAGATAGAGCTTCTAAAATCAGCTAAAAGGGTAAATTATAATGAAAATACAGGATTATTGCTGGATCTCCATGTAAATAAGGGGGATAAGCTGGAAGAAATCCCTACTAAAATCATAGGTCTGACTGTAAAGGCTCTGGAAGATACGTTAAAATTCCTGAACTATAAAGAATACGAGAAAGCTATAAAGCTGATAACAGAAGCGAACATTATTGATATTTATGGAGTAGGAAATTCAGGAAGTATAGGAAATGACTTTATGAGTAAGCTTTTAAGAATAGGTCTTAACTGCAGGGCATATTCAGACAATCATTTTCAGCAGCTGTGTGCAAGTCATCTGGGAAAAGATGACCTGGCAATTGCCATTTCCCATTCCGGAGAAACTAAGGATACTGTAGATGCCTTGAGGATAGCTAGAGAATCAGGAGCCAGGACACTGGTCCTAACTAATTTTAAGGCATCGCTGATAACTAAGTATGCTGATATAACACTGTTTACAGGGGATACTGAAAAGACATTCTATAGTGAGACAATGTCATCAAGGATGTCCCAGCTGGCTCTTGTAGATATGTTATATATGGGGGTTCTCCTAAGTGATTATGATAAATATACGAAACGTCTAGATAAGATAAATAATCTGGCTATAGGTAGGGTATATTAAATATTATATGTAATAAAGTAAGTAAGAATCTGAAAGAGCTGAAAATTCTTACTTTTTTCTTTTTTGAAACTTTTTTGTATTTTTTATACAAATACCTATTGACTTTGTATAAAAATGTGATATAATTTGTTTGTAATAAAAATACAAAAAAACAAATAAAAGTATAAAAAATACAAGTTGTTTTAGGAGGAGATGCTATGAGTAAGATGACGCTAACTGAAGTTGTAAAAAAAGGTCTAAGAATGAAAAAGGAAGACAGGGCCTCTATGCTTGGAATAGGACCGATGTCTAAAACATTAATAAAGGCGAGCATTATACTAGCTAAGGAAAAAGACTTTCCATTAATGTTTATTGCCAGCAGGAATCAGGTAGACTCACAGGAACTCGGGGGAGGATATGTATGTAACTGGGATCAGAAAGGTTTTTCTGATGCCATCAAAAATATAGCTGAAGAAGTAGGATTTGACGGGCTATATTACCTGTGCAGGGATCACGGAGGTCCGTGGCAAAGGGACAAGGAAAGAAAGGATCACCTTCCTGAAGATAAAGCAATGGAGCTGGGTAAAAAGTCATATATAGCTGATATTGAAAATGGCTTTGACTTACTTCACATTGATCCGACTAAGGATCCGTATGTTGTAGGGAAAGTAATAGATGTCAATGTCGTCTTGAGAAGGACTGTAGAACTTATAGAATATGTGGAGAAAGAAAGGATAGCAAGAGGGCTTCCGGAAATAAGCTATGAAGTGGGAACAGAAGAGACTAATGGAGGTCTGACTTCAGTTGAGTCATATGAATTTTTTATACAGGAACTGCTAAAGGAGCTTGATAAGAGGAGCCTGCCTCATCCATGTTTCATAGTAGGTCAGACAGGAACTCTGACGAGGCTTACGGAAAATGTAGGAAACTTTAATGCAGAGGCTTCCAGAAATCTGGCAAAAGTTGCTGAAAAATATGAAGTAGGACTAAAGGAACATAACGGAGACTATCAGGATGAAGGGATTCTTCTGGCACATCCTGCACTGGGAATAACAGCCATGAATGTGGCACCGGAGTATGGAACTGTAGAGACGAGGGCATACCTGAAGCTTACAGAAGTAGAAGAAATGCTGTTTAACGAAGGTCTGATATCAAAAAAATCAGCTCTGAAAGACTGTATAAGAAAAGAATCGGTAGCAAGCAGAAGATGGGAAAAATGGATGACGGATGATACTGTCTCCAGGACAACAGAAGAGCTTATGAAGGATGAAGAAGTTATAACTGTAATAACGGATATAAGCGGACATTATACATTTAATAATGATTCTGTAAAGAAGGAAATTGAAAATATGTTTTCTAATTTGTCTGAAGCCGGTATAAATGCTGAAGAATATGTGATTTTTAAATTAAAGGAATCCTTAGACAGATATGTAGAGACATTTAATCTGAGAGGGTATACAGGAAGGCTGAGGAATCAGCATTAACAACAACATAAACGATAAATAACAATAAATAAAAATATTTAAAAATAAAAAACTTGACAAAACAGGAAAATGAGGTATATTTTATTATAAGACAGTGAAAGGAGAAGATATATGATAGATATCAATAATCTGATAGATGAAAATCTTATATTTCTTAATCTTGATCTGAAAACAAAATCTGAAGTTCTGGAGACGATGGCAGATAAGATATATAAGGAAGGTAAGCTTATAAGCATTGAAGATGAAAATGTAAAGGAGGGATTTATAAAATCACTTTGGGAAAGGGAAAAAGTCTTCTCCACAGCAGTAGGTTATTCGTTTGGTATACCTCATGGAAAATGTGAATTTGTAAAAGATGCATGTATTGCCTATGCCAGGCTGAAAAATGAAATAGAGTGGTCTGAAGAGGAGTCAGTAAAGTATATTTTTATGATAGGCGTATCAGCTGAAAAAGCGGGGAATGAACATCTAGAAATACTGATAAAGCTTTCAACTTCAATTTTAGATGATGATTTCAGGGAAAAGCTGGAAAAAGCTGAAAATGAAAAAGAAACTCTTGCGATTATAAGAGAGTATGCGTCAAGGGAAAGAACTAGCTAAAAAAATAATTTTTATAGAGGTGAAGATATGAAAATAGTGGGAATAACAGCATGTCCATCAGGAGTAGCCCATACGTATATGGCAGCAGAGGCATTAAAGAAGGCAGCTATAGCGAGAGGACATGAAATCAAGGTGGAAACACAGGGTCAGATAGGACTTGAAAATGAAATAACACAGGCAGAAGCAGATGCGGCGGATGTAGTAGTCTTAACAACTGATATAGGACTGAAGAATACAGAAAGATTTAAGGGAAAACCTATAGTAAGGGTGGGAATTAGCGATCTGGTAAAGAAAGCTCCGGCATTAATAGAAAAGATAGAAGAAGCACTTAAAAATAGAAAAAAATAATAAAAAATAATAAATCTAATTTGGAGGATGAAGTTATGTTGGGATTATTAAAAAACACTAAGCAGCACCTTATGACAGGAGTATCATATATGATTCCCTTTGTTGTAGCAGGTGGAGTACTTCTGGCTTTAGCAGTTATGATATCAGGAAAAGCGGCTGTACCTGAAACAGGATTCCTGAAGCACATGTCTGATATAGGAATAGCCGGACTGACTCTATTTATACCTGTAATGGGAGGATTCATAGCGTATTCGATGGTTGACAGACCGGGAATAGGGCCGGGAATGATAGCGGCATATCTGGCAAATTCTAAAGGTGGAGGATTCCTGGGTGGAATAGTGGCAGGTCTTATAGCAGGTATTGTTGTACATTATCTGAAACAGATAAAAGTTCCTAAGGTTATGAGCTCAGTTATGCCTATATTTATAATACCGCTAGTAGGGACATTCATATCGGGAATGATAATACTCCTGTTTGTTGGAGAACCTATAGCGGAAATTATGAAAAGCCTGGAAGTATGGCTTTCTGGAATGCAGAACAGCTCCAAGATAGTACTTGGGATAATATTGGGTGCAATGATAGCCTTTGACATGGGAGGGCCTATGAACAAGACGGCATTCTTCTTTGCAGTGGCAATGATACCCACTAATCCTACTCTGATGGCGGCAGTAGCTACAGCTGTATGTACACCTCCTTTGGGACTGGCATTGGCAACATTCATAGGAAAGAATAAGTTTACTGTGGCAGAGCAGGAATCAGGGAAAGCGGCACTTATAATGGGATGTATAGGAATAACGGAAGGAGCGATTCCTTTTGCAGCAGCAGATCCTATCAGGATACTGCCTTCAATCATGATAGGCGGAGCAGCAGCTTCAGTCACTTCCCTGTTGCTGGGAGCTACAAACCAGGCAGCCTGGGGTGGACTGATAGTGTTACCTGTCGTAGGAAATAGGATAGGATATATAATAGCTGTCATAGTAGGTTCAGTTGTTACTGCCTTTGTTGCAATTGCCCTGAAGAAAGCACCGGTAGAAGAATCCGTTGCTGAAAGTACAGACTCAAAGAATGATGATTTTGAATTGGACATAACATTTTAAAAGACATAGACCTTCTAAAAAATAAAGAAGACCGGATATATGAAAAATCCGGTCTTTATTATTAAATGATTCTTATATTGAAAAGTTTCAGCTCCTTCTTCAAGGATGCTTCCAGATCATTGTTTGTCAGCAGGAACTGGAAGTCCTGAAGATTTGAGAAGATGTATCTTCCATCCTGCTCGATTTTAGCCTTTTCCGTAATAAGGTATCTCCGTCTACTCGACTGTATGATTGCTGCCTTTGTCAGTCCATCTTCCTGATCAAAGGTGGATATGTTGCCGTTGAGGACGTTTACTCCTATTGCTCCGATGAAACATCTGTCAATGTTAAATTTCTTAATCTGCTGCATGGATTCTATTCCTACGAATCCGTCGATAATATTGTTGCATGTTCCCCCGATCCCGATAAGCTTTGTCTTTATCTGGGAATTAAGGGAAAACAGGTGCATGATATCAATCATGTTGGTAATTATAGTAACTTCAATATTGTTTTTAATAATTTCCTGGGCAAACAGGTAATTGATGGATGAAATATCAAGATAGATCAGTTCGTTTTCCTTTATTTCCTTTAAGGCTTTTTTAGCTATAGTTTCCTTGACATGGACATTCTCGGAAATTCTTGAAGCGATTGTTATCGTCTTTGCAAGCTGCCTTTTTTTTACGGCACCTCCGTAGGTTCTTTCCAGTAGACCCTGTTCTTCAAGTTTACTGAGATCCTTCCTGATGAGGTCCTTTGAAACCTTAAAATGTTTACTGAGCTTGTTTACTTCCACTTTTCCCTGCTCATTAATCAGGCTTATTATTTTATCTAGACGTTCTGATACAAACATAGAGTGTCACTCCTTAATAGATATTGTTTTTCAGATATGTAATATTATACAGAAAACTTCTTCAATTATCAAATGAATAATAAAAAGAATAAAAAACAATAATAAACTTGACAAAACAATAAAAAGAGGTTAATATAATAATATACAGAATATGACACTTAAAAGAACACTATAACAAATATGGAAATATAGGGAGGAAAATAGTATGAATGACAGGATAGAATTCCTTAAGGGGGAACTTTTTAAGGAAAAACGTGAAATTTCAATAGAAAGGGCTCTGCTTTATACTGAAAGCCACAAGACAACAGAAGGGGAGGCAGAAATAATAAGGAGAGCTAAAGCAACAAAGAATATACTGGATAAAATGGAGATAGGAATCAGGGATAGGGAGATTCTAGCTGGAAACCGTACTATAAAGCCCAGATCAGGAATAATTTCTCCTGAAATGGATCCCTACTGGATAGAAAAGGAACTGCATACTATGGAATCAAGACCTCAGGATAAGTTTGTATTCAGGGAGGAAGACAAGAAGGTTTTCCTTGAGGAGCTGCTTCCCTACTGGAGAGGAAAATCCTTAAAGGATTCCTTGAATGGAGTAATACCGGAAGAAATCCAGAAGGCAGTAAATGAAAAGATATTCAGCCTGAATCAGACTGATAAGGGACAGGGACATATAATACCTGACTTTGAGATGGTCCTAACTAAAGGTTTTGGACAGATAAGACGTGAAGTTGAAGAAAAAATGAAGGAAGACGGGGAAAATGATTTCTATAAGGCATCCCTCATTGTACTGGAAGCTTCCATCAGCCATATAAGGAGATATGCTGAATTGTCCAGAAGGATGGCAGATAAGGAAGATGATACAGAAAGAAGGAGAGAGCTGGAAAAAATTTCAGAAATATCTGAAAGAGTAGCAGAAAATCCAGCTGAAACCTTTGCTGAAGCATTGCAGCTAGTATGGTATACAAGTGTAATCCTTCAGGCAGAGTCAAATGCCAGCTCAATATCATTAGGAAGGATAGACCAGTATCTATATCCGTACTACAAGAAGGATATTGAGGCAGGGAAAAATCCTGAAGAACTGAAGGAATTCCTTGAAGCATTCTATGTAAAAGCCAATGACGTGGTTCTATTGAGAAGTGCAAGCAGTGCCAAATTCTTTGCAGGATTTCCTTCAGGATATACTGCACTGCTGGGAGGAATGAACATATATGGACAGTCAGCAGTAAATGAACTTTCTTATTTATGTCTGGAAGCATATCAGGATATAAGGCTGCCTCAGCCGAACCTGGGTGTGAGGATTAATGATATAGAACCGAGAAAATTTATAAAGAAGACCTGTGAGACAATAGCCCTTGGGACAGGAATTCCACAGCTTTTTAATGATGAAGTGGTAATCCCTTCCTTCCTGTCAAGGGGAGTATCCCTGGAAGATGCAAGAGACTACTCCGTGGTGGGATGTGTGGAGCTGTCAATACCTGGAAAAACTTATGGACTGCATGATATAGCAATGCTTAACATAATGAAGATAATGGAGAAGGTACTGTACAGGAATAAGGAAAAAGGCAGACTGGAATTCGAAGGAATTATAGAAGAAATAAAGGAATCGATTTCCTGTAATGTAAAGATGATGGCAGAAGGAAGCAATCTGGTTGACATAGGACATAAAAAATATGCTCCGGTACCACTGTTATCAACATTGGTAAAAGATTCCATAGAGAAGGGGAAGGATATAACGGACGGAGGAGCAAGGTATAATTTTTCAGGAGTTCAGGGAATAGGGCTGCCAAACTTGTGTGATTCCCTCATGGCAATGAAGAAATTCATTTTTGATGAGAAGAAATATTCATTCAGAGAAATGATAGAAGGGCTTGAAGGGAACTATGGAGGTGAAAGATATGCTGAAATGAGGGATGATTTTATAAATAATGCTGATAAATATGGAAACGACATAGATGAAGTTGATAATATAAGTGCCGACATATTAAGATATTACTGTAAGGAAGTGGAAAAATACAGGAATCCTAGAGGCGGGATATTTATTCCGGGGTCATATACAGTTTCTGCACACATTCCTCTAGGAGAAGTGGTAGGAGCAACACCTGATGGAAGATATGCTGGAGAACAGCTGGCAGACGGAGGACTTTCCCCTATGTTCGGAAGGGATGTCTATGGACCTACAGCTGTATTGAAAACCCTCAGTAAGCTGGATAATGTGCTACTTACAAACGGAAGCCTGCTGAATGTCAAGCTGAGTCCTAGTACACTGAAAGATGACAACGGGATAAATAATTTTGTAAGCTTCATATATGCATATATGAAACTGAAGCTGACTCATATACAGTTTAATGTCATAGGAGTTGAAACTTTAAAGAAGGCTCAGATGGAACCTGAGAAATATAGCAACCTTGTTGTAAGGGTGGCAGGATACAGTGCATTCTTTAATGAGCTCAATAAGAAAATACAGGATGACATAATTCATAGGACAGAGCATAATCTGAAATAGGAGGAAAGTACCATGGAAGAAAAGAAAGGACTGGTATTTAATATCCAGAGATATTCATTAAATGACGGTAACGGGATACGTACCATAGTATTTTTTAAGGGATGTCCTTTAAGGTGTCCATGGTGCTCAAACCCTGAATCTCAGAAAATGGAAACAGAGTATATGAAGAGCATGCAGGAAACTTCCAGGTTAAAACAGGTCGGAAAGTGGTATACCGTAGGAGAACTGGTAAAAGAAGTGTTAAAGGATGAGGTTTTCTTTAATGTTTCAGGAGGCGGAGTGACGCTGTCTGGAGGAGAAATACTGATGCAGGGGGAATTTGTAGCTGAATTTCTGAAAGAATTAAAGGAACACGCTATAGATACGGCTGTTGAAACATGTGGATATGGGAATACGGATTTATTTCGGAATATACTTCCTTATATAGATACAGTATTATTTGATCTTAAAATAGCTGATAATGAAAAATCAAAGGAGATATTAAAGGGGGATTTTAACCTGATACACAGGAATTTCAGGGAAGCAGCTAAAAACAGCAAAGTAATTACAAGGTTTCCATATATTCCAGGCTATACAGACGGAGGGGAGAATATTGATAAGATACTGGATATAATCAGGAGGGAAGGGTTAAATGAAATCCATGTGCTTCCTTATCATAATTATGGAGAGAGCAAATATGAATTACTGGATAGGGAATATGCATTAAAGGACGTTAAGATCCCTGAAGATAATGAGATGCTAAGAGTAAGGGAGTATATAGAGGGGAAAGGGTTTTCAGTAAAAATTGGAGGATAGTCATATGTTAGGAGATGAATGTTATGGAATATTTTTTAGATACGGCAGATTTAGAAGCAATAAGGAAAATAAATGATTTCTTCCCGATAGCGGGAGTAACTACAAATCCCTCTATCATAGCTAAAGAAAAAGGGGATTTCAAGAAAATAGTGACAGAAATCTATGATATTATCGGAAAAGATAAAAAAGTCCATGCCCAGGCTGTAGGATTGACAGCTGACATTATTATTAGAGAAGCAGAACTTTTAAGAGATATTTTCGGAGAAAACTTCTATACTAAGATACCTGTTACCCGGGAAGGAATAAAAGCCATGAAGATACTGTCAAAGAAAGGGCATAATATAACTGCTACAGGGATACTTTCTCCACAGCAGATAATAATGGCGGCAGAGGCAGGAGCGGAATATATGGCTCCATATGTGAACAGGTCAGATAATATAGGAGAAAATGGTATAGAAATCGTAAAGGAAGCATACAGGATACTTGAAATGAATAAAATAAGTGATGAAGAATGTAAGAAAAGATATAAAAGAGTATTTGAACCTAAGATACTGGGAGCATCCTTTAAAAATGTGAGACAGGTACATGAAACAGTACTGGCGGGAGCAAAGTCGGTAACAGTAGGTGCGGATATATTTGAAAAGCTGATTTACCACCCTTATACAGACTGGAGCATGGAAACCTTTAATTCTGACTGGGAAAAAGTCTATGGAAGTAAAAATTTGTTAGATTTACTATAAAGTATAGGTCTTCTTTGGAAAAATCTTCCTAAGAAGACCTTTTCTGATTGACTAATTAGTAGAAAAAAAGGTTGTCAGTTTTAGAAAACTGTAGTATAATAAAATGAAATTAGGATTATGGAAGTATCGCCTAATGGTAGGGCAGCAGCTTGGAAAGCTGTGGGCGGCAACGTCTTGTGGGTTCGAGTCCCTCTACTTCCGCCATTTATATAACGAATAGCAGTATATATATTTAAAGATGATTACTTCTGCCTTTACAGGGAAGTAATTTTTTATTTGTAAGGAAAGTAAATAAATATTTTTTTGAAAAAAAGCCTGTATAATATGTGTGGGGGTGAAAAAAAGAAAAAAAAAGATAGCATAGATAACAAATTCATAGTATTATATTTTTGACAAAAAACAACTAAGAAAGGAATTTGTATCTATGCAAAACAATTTTATCACATTCAGACCTGAAATAAAAGATGTAAAAGTAAAAAAAGTTGAA
>JBHACQ010000002.1:0-4344 GCA_041854625.1 Leptotrichia sp.
AAATTCGATAATCTAAGAAAACTAATGTTTTTTTATCCCTTAGCATTATCGAATTTTAAATTACTCCATTTCCCAATATTAAGACTAAAATTTAATATCCATAGTTATTCTGGCTTAACTATGTCTGTACATAGAACTTTCCATTTTTTATATACATGTTCTTTATTTTTATCTTTTTCTTTTTACTATTTTCATCATTATCTTCCTTTACCTTATAGACAGGATTCATTTCCACATAATTCACAATAAGTGTTTTTACCGTACTAGCAGCTTTAGAATCAACTATTTCCTTCCCTTTTTCATCTGTCATTTTATCTATGGACAGATCTACAAGGTACATTTCCTCTTTTTCCTTATCATAACGTATTCCACTGCTTAAATACAGCTTACCTCTATTTCCTTCTGCTAAGATTGAAGTACTGTAATTGGTTTCTATATACATTTTTTCATCCTTAAAAGAAACTTTAGGGTTACTTAATGTAACTTTTGCCAGAAGAAAGTTTTTAGTTACAGGAAATTTCTTGTCTATCTTTGACTGTATTATAGATTTTGGAACTTTAATAGTCTTATTTTCCAGAAAGCTGCATGAAATCATTCCCATTAAAAGTATTGTCAATATAAATATATTTTTTATAACTGATTTTTTTTCATATTTTCCCATCTTTTTATTCCTTTCATTGTAACAATCTATAATCACTACTGATTACAAGCTGATTTTACAATATTTTATATATTTTATGCTTTTAATTCCATTTAATATTTCTTTATTCTTATTATATTACAAAGCTGCATATTCCTATTTATGTAATATTTTCCAATCTATATAATATTACAGATGCTTCCGTTCCAGAAACTATTTCAGATACTTTTTAAGGAATTTTCCTGTATGGGACTTTCTTGACTTCACAATTTCTTCCGGAGTCCCCTTAGCTATTATCTGTCCTCCCCTATGGCCTCCTTCAGGTCCTACATCTATTATATAGTCTGCAAATTTAATTACATCCAGGTTGTGTTCTATTACAAGGACAGTATTCCCCTTTTCCACAAGCCTGTCAAGTACCAGAAGAAGTTTCCTTATATCTTCAAAATGAAGTCCTGTAGTAGGCTCATCAAGTATATATATAGTATTTCCTCTGGATATCTTTGAAAGTTCTGTTGCAAGCTTTATCCTCTGAGCTTCCCCACCGGACAGTGTAGTGGCAGGCTGACCAAGTTTAATATAGTTCATTCCTACATCCATTAAAGTCTGAAGCTTCCTTTCAAGGGAAGGTATTGTCTTAAAGAATTCATAAGCCTCCTCCACAGACATATCAAGGACATCTGAAATACTCTTCCCTTTATAATGGACTTCCAGCGTTTCCCTGTTATACCTCTTTCCTTTACACACTTCACATTCCACATAGACATCCGGAAGAAAATTCATCTCTATCTTATTTATTCCTGCTCCTCCACAGGCTTCGCATCTTCCCCCTTTTACATTGAAGGAAAATCTGCCTTTATTATATCCCCTTATCTTTGCATCTTTAGTCTGGGCAAAGAGATCCCTTATATCATCAAATATTTTTGTATAAGTTGCAGTGTTTGACCTAGGTGTCCTTCCAATTGGTGACTGGTCTATATCTATTACCTTTTCAAGATGTTCCAGCCCTTCTATTCCACTATTTTCAAGCGGATACATCTTACCTTTATTCAGCCTGTTATGAAGTTCCGGAAACAGTGTCTGGTTTATAAGACTTGATTTTCCGCTTCCTGATACTCCTGTTACAACGGTAAGCACTTCAAGGGGGATACTTACTGTAACATTCTTCAGGTTATTCCCTTTTGCATTTTTAAGTACTATCTCCTTTGTAAATCTCCTACGTTCCTTTGGAACTTCTATCTTCATTTCCCCGTTAAGATATTTAGCTGTCAGGGATTTCTTATTTTTCAGGACCTGTCCAGGTGTTCCGGCTGCAACTATTTCCCCGCCGTTTATTCCTGCTCCCGGTCCCATATCTATAAGATAGTCAGCTTCCCTCATGGTATCTTCATCATGTTCTACTATTACAAGGGTATTTCCGATATCCTTGAGATCCTTTAATGCTGCCAGAAGCTTGTCATTATCCCTCTGGTGAAGCCCTATGCTAGGTTCATCCAGTACATATATGACTCCTGTAAGTCTGCTCCCTATCTGTGTTGCCAGTCTTATTCTCTGGGATTCCCCGCCTGAAAGAGTTTTTGTCATCCTTGATAATGTAAGGTAGTCAAGTCCTACATTAATCATAAAGGACAGTCTTTCCTTTATTTCCTTGAGTATTTCTGTAGCTATCTGCTTCTGTTTTTCTGTCAGTTCTATATTTTCATAAAACTTAAGGGCTTCAGTAACACTCACTTGAGTAAGATCTATTATACTCTTATCATTTACTGTAATGGCAAGGACAACATCTTTTAACCTTCTTCCGTTACATGTCTTACATGTCTTTTCAGTCATATATTTAGCTTCCATCTCTTCCTTCATGGATTCGGAAGCTTCCTTATAACGTCTTTCAATATTCCTTACTATACCTTCAAATTCCTTTTTCCCATTATAGCTGAAACTGTCTCCTGACCATGAAAATTTAAACTGCTTGCTGCTTCCATAAAATATTATGTTCTTTTCTTCTTCAGTAAGATTCTTGACTTTTTTGTCCAGGTCTATTCCATGGGCTTTTGCCATCGCTTCAAAAAGTTCCCAGTTCCATCCCTTCTGAGTTGTTGAGCCTGGTACCAGTATCCCTCCTTCCCTTATAGTGAGATTTTCATCAAATATAAGCTTATTTTCATCCACTTCAAGGGTGGAACCAAGTCCATTACATGACTCACATGCCCCATAGGGGGCATTAAAGGAAAACAGTCTAGGTACTACATCCGGAAATACTACTTCAGGATGGTCTGGACATGAGAAATTTTCACTATATTTATTATCTGTTCCGTTAATGTTCATTATAATCTTACCTTCTGAAAGTTCAGCTGCAGTTTCTGCCGCTTCAGTAAGCCTGCTTAAAAATTCCCTGTCATCCTTCTTTATTACAATCCTGTCTACTACTACTTCTATATTGTGTCTCTTATTCTTATCAAGGTCAATGGTATCACTGAGATCCAGTACATCTCCATTTACTCTGACCCTCTGGAATCCTTTTTTCTGTAAATTGAGGAAAAGATTCTTATGAGTACCTTTCTTATCAATTACAACAGGGGCAAGTACTATAAGCCTGTCCTTTTCCTTACCGGCTGTCAGTACATTATCCACTATCTCTTCTATAGACTGTTTTTCAACCTTCTGACCGCACACCGGACAATGTGCTTCCCCTATATGTGCCCATAGGAGCCTCATATAGTCATATATTTCAGTCATTGTTCCCACAGTGGAACGGGGATTTTTAGAAACACTCTTCTGTTCTATGGAAATCGCCGGAGAAAGTCCTTCTATACTGTCCAGTTCGGGTTTCTGCATCTGCCCTATAAACTGCCTTGCATAAGCTGACAGGCTTTCCACATATCTTCTCTGTCCCTCTGAATAAATAGTATCAAAGGCAAGAGAAGACTTTCCGCTTCCTGATACCCCTGTAATTACTACAAACTGGTTTTTAGGGATTTCCACATCTATATTTTTCAGGTTATGCTCTCTGGCACCTGTTATCTTTATCTTGTCATTCATCTAAATCTTTTTCCTTCTTTTATAAATTTCTATTTGTATACATTATCCTATCTTTCTTATTCATCTGTATTTTCACTTCTGATAGATACATTGTATTGCTTTTTATATTTTTTGTCAACTCTGTCATAAAAAATGAAGTATAAATATTCTGCTTTCAAGTATTTATTATAAAAAATAAAAATAAATGGGACAGATTGACTAATATTACCTCTTAAACTTCTTTTTTATTTTAAAAATAAAAAGGCTTTAAAGTAGTATTTACCTACTTAAAACCTTTTTTATGAATAATAAATTTGAGGAGCTTAATTATACTTTCTGTCCAGCTTTCCCTATTCACTTCTTTAGCTGTAAATTATATTAAACAGCCCGTTATCCAAATACAGCATATGGAAATTACATATCTCCCTGCTACTTTTGATACTTCACCAGACAGGAATTTTCTAGTAGATTGCCCTGAAGCCTATTCCACCTCTTATATTCTCTCCCTTAGTGTCATATCCTGCATTCAGGGTAACTCCGAACCTCTGGTTCTCTATTCCTATGTTCAGGTCTGCCTTGAAGTTGCCTTTCCTGTCATCCTTCTCCCCTCTTATGTTGAACCAGTCTGCCGTTGTGTAGTTTACCCTTGCCTTGTTGCCTACATCTCCTACCTTTCCCAGCTCATTCTC
>JBHACQ010000003.1:0-6908 GCA_041854625.1 Leptotrichia sp.
CAGCCAAATAATAATTTAAAAAATAAAGAAAATGTTAATCTGAAAGAGTTAAATAAAATAAATGGATTTACTGATGCAGGAAGTGATTCTGAGGGAAATACGTTCTATACATCATATTATAGAATTAAAAAATCAAATGTAAAAGGAATTTATTATGTAAATAACTACATAGATAATAAAGGGAAAAAATATTCAACTTTCTATTTTGGGTTTGATGAAAAATCTAAAAAGGTAGTTATTACTGATAAAAATGGAAATATATTAAAAACATTGGAATATCATCCAGCTGGGTAAAATCTTAGAAATACAGATAATTAAATATAGCAGGCAGATTAGAATGGGAGTATAGAAAGGAACAATATATGGAAAGATATGATGCCATTGTAATAGGATTTGGAAAAGGCGGGAAAACGCTGGCAGTATTTCTTGCCAATAAAGGACAGAAGGTTGCAGTTATTGAAAAATCAGAGAAAATGTATGGAGGAACATGTATAAATGTTGGATGTATCCCAAGTAAATCATTGGTAAACAGCGTAGAAAAGATAGAAAACAGGATGAATTCTACATTTGAAGAGAAGAAGGAATACTATAAAGAAAGTATAGAAAAAAAGGAAAAATTAATAACTGCATTGAGGGGAAAGAACTATGAAATGCTTGAAACAAAGGAAACTATAACTATATTTGATGGGACAGGAAGCTTTGTTTCAAATAATGTCATAAACATTAAGGATAAAACTGGTAATAATATACAGATAGAAGGAAGCAGAATCTTCATTAATACAGGCTCTTCACCTATTATTCCTGGTATAAGGGGATTAAAGGAAAGTAAATTCTTATTGACAAGTAAGTCAATAATGGATACTGATAATCTTCCTAGAAAGCTGATAATAATAGGGGCAGGATATATAGGACTGGAATTTGCTTCAACTTATGCACAGTTCGGTTCGGAGGTTACTGTAATTGACAGTTCGGAATCAATGTTGCAGAAAGAAGATATAGAAATTGCAGACAGGACAAGGCAGATAATGGAATCTAAAGGGATAAGGTTCATATTAGGTTCAGAAATAGAGGAAGTAAAGGATAAGGAAAACAGTGCTGTAGTGAGAGTAAAGGCAGCAGACGGAAGCATTCTTGAAATAGAAGGATGTAAGATATTAGCTGCAACAGGAAGGAAGGCGGCTACAGATGAGCTTGAACTGGAAAAAGCCGGAATAAGGACAGATGAGAAGGGAAATGTTGTTGTAAATGAAAAACTGGAGACATCTGCAGAAAATGTATGGGCAATGGGAGATGTAAAGGGTGGATTGCAATTTACATATATTTCACTGGATGATTTCAGGATAATACGTGATAATGTCTATGGAAAAGGAGATAGAAGCTTAAATGACAGGACTGTAGTACCTTATTCCATGTTTATAAATCCTCCTTTATCAAGGGTAGGAATGACAGAGAGGGAAGCTCTGGAAAAAGGTTATGAGATTAAGGTAGGAAAGCTGGAAGCAATGGCAATACCGAAAGGGAAGATAGAAGGAAGAACAGATGGACTTTTAAAAGTAGTCGTTGATGCTAAGACTGACAGGATACTAGGTGCAGCACTTCTATGTAACAGTTCCCATGAAATGATAAATATTATAGCGGTTGCAATTAAGGCGGGGCAACCTTATCAGATAATCAGGGATATGATATTTACGCATCCTACAATGAGTGAATCGTTAAATGACCTTTTTGGAAATGTGAAATAGTACCTGATGAATAAATTAATATGTCATGGATTTATTTTCTACGGACAGGGATAATGAAAAAAAATTTAATAAAAAAAATTAAAAGGTATTGCATTATTCTATTTATAGGTTATAATTATAGTACAAAATATATTGAAGATAAATAAAGAGAAAGGAGAAAGAGCATGAATATCTATGATTTTAAAATAACAGATATTAATAGACAGATATTCACACCTGCTGTATTTACTTTAACTCAATATAGTTGAGTTTTAAAAGTAAAAAGTGCAGGTTGTACTTTGTGCAGAAATTACAATAAGAATATATTGATGCCATCTCTTTCTGCTGTTTCTGAAGATATATCTCAATATAATGGGAAGTATGTATAAGGAGAAAGGATGATGCCGTCTTTTCTTAATCTGTAGTTTATGAAAAAAATTAATATTGTGCCATATTGGATTTTAGTGTATACTAAATAATAGTGAACTATATTTCTGTATACATGAAAAATTAGGCAGTTATTTTAAAATGTAGTTTTCATGCTATTCCTTTAAAATTCAGTCTAGTGATACTTTAATATATTTGCAAATTATGAATTATAAGGAGGAATGCGGTGAAAGCTTACAACGGGAACTTAATAAGATGTATAAAGATAGGTTATATATTGCAGCAGAATGAATAACATTGTGTGTTATTTTGTTATGCTGCTATTTTTAATTAATAAAAATTATTCTGACATTTAAGAAGAATAAAATATCTGGAGGGTGAATTAAATGAAAAGAAAATTATTTCTAATATTTAGTCTTATGCTATTATTACTAGTAACAGCTTGTGGGAATAAAAAAGAGGGAGCAGATTCAGAGAAAAAAAGTACGGATTCAGAAAAGGTCTTTAAAATAAGTGCAATTCCTGATTTTGATCAGGCAGAATTAACTAGAGGCTTTGGAGACTTTGCCAGATATCTAAGTGAAAAAACAGGTATGAAAGTTGAATATGTACCTGTTGTGGATTATGCCGCTGTCGTAACTGCTTTTGAACGGGGAGAAATTGACATGGTATGGTTTGGAGGATTGACGGGGGTACAGGCACGTTCTCTAGTACCTGAAGCAGAAGCAATAGCCCAGAGACCAAGTGATGAGAAATTTCAGTCGGTATTTATAAAGCAAAAGGGATTGCCTATAAATTCTTTAAAGGATTTAAAGGGAAAAAGTTTTGCCTTCGGGAGTGAAAGTTCTACATCTGGTCATTTAATGCCAAGGTTCTTTTTAGACGCTGAAGGAATTAATCCTGACAAGGACTTTAATGGGGCTCCTGTTTACAGCGGTTCTCATGATAAGACATATAGACTTGTGGAAGCAGGGAGTGTAGAAGCAGGGGCGGTAAATAAGCAATATTGGACAAAAGCAGTAAAAGAAAAGAAAGTGAATCTCGAAAAAGTTGAAGTATTTTATGAAACACCTAATTATTATGACTATAACTGGACAATCAATGATGTGGATAAAAAATTTGGTGAAGGTACTAAAGAAAAAATGAAACAGGCACTTCTAGGTATTAAGGCAGGAGATTCTGAAGTACTTAACTTACTTTCTACTGAAAGTTTTATTCCTACAAAAAATGAAAACTATAAGGATATAGAAAAAGTGGCAAAATCTTTAGGAATTATAAAGTAACAAAGTAACACGGCATGTATAGAGGAGAAAAATGGGTAATGGGAAATTGCTAAGTATACGAAATCTGACAAAAAAATTTGATGAAAATATAGCTCTCAGAGGAATAAATATAGAAATAGGAAGTGGAGAAGTTGTTGCACTTATAGGCTCAAGCGGTTCAGGAAAGTCTACATTAATGAATCTTATAACTAAAACATTGGAAAAGGACAGTGGAGAAATACTGATAGATGGAAGGGATATTTCAAATTTTGATAATAAGACATTTGCTAAAAAAGTAGGAATGTTAAGACAGCAATTTGATCTGGTAAAAAATATAAAGGTTGTACATAATGTCCTTGCCGGAAGATTTAATGAGTGGGGATTTGTAAAATCATTTATTTCACTGTTTAAGCCACAGGATTTAAATTATGCAAAGAAAGCATTGAAGCAAATCGGACTAGAAGATAAGCTTTATGAGATAACTTCATCCTTATCAGGGGGTCAGCAACAGAGAGTTGCCATTGCCCGTCTGCTAGTTCAGAATCCATTATTAATTCTGGCAGATGAGCCTGTGTCTTCCCTTGATCCTGTCAATACGAGAAATGTTCTTTCCCTTATAACGGAACTTGCAAGGGAAGAAGGGAAATCCCTTATAGCAAGTATGCATTCAGTAGAGTATTCTAAGGAATTTTTTGACAGGATAATTGGATTAAAGCATGGGAAGATTGTATTTGATGGAAAAGTGGAAGACATAACTGAAGAAATGATAAAAATTCTATACGAGGATAAAAGGAATGAATAGTACTAAAAGATTTCTTGTCGTCAATAGAAAGAGGATATTGACAGCGATATTAATTATAATTTTTTTGATAACTGTAGCAAAAGCAGATATAGGAAGTGGCGTATTTCATAAAGGGGGGTATAATACTTTAAAATCAATGCTTACTTCACTTTTTATGCCAGATTTGTCAGTGGAAATAATAATAATTGCTATAAAATCGTGCTGGCAGACCTTTTCATATGCCTTGATAAGTATATCTTTAGCAGTTATAATGGCTTTTCCTTTAGCAGTCCTGGCTTCAGGTATAATTTTCCATAATAGGTTTCTGATGGTGGTAATGAGGGGAATAATAGGATTTCTGCGTGCTATACATGAGCTGATATGGGCATGGATTTTTGTTGCGGCGATGGGACTGACACCAATAGGAGCAATCTTTGCTTTAGCAATACCTTATGCAGGGTATTTTGGGAAAATTTTTGCAGACACCCTGATAGAAACTCCTAAAGCTCCTTTAACAGCTTTGAAGCTGTCTGGGGCAGGAAGATTACAGATATTTTTCTATGGTTATCTCCCATCAGCTTTCCCTAATATGTTCAGTTATATAATATATAGACTAGAATGTGCTATACGTTCATCTTCTGTTCTTTCATTTGTAGGATTGGGAGGAATAGGTTTCCAGATTCAGATATCATTACAGGATTTAAAATATAATCAGGTATGGACATTTATGTTTTTCCTTATAGCCATGATTCTGATAATTGATAAATGGGGATATGAAATAAGAAGGAGAGTAAAATAAATGAACAGGAAAATAGACAAATATTTCATAAGATATTCCTTCTTTCTTTTCTGCTTTCTGATTATTCTATCCTGGACTTATATCTTTCATACTGAATCAGATAGCCTATTTAAAGTATTTGATGAAAGGAATATGAACTATCTAAGCAGATTTTTGAGGAGGCTGTTTGGACTAAATGAAGAAATACCAGCTTTTCTTAATATAGAAATGTGGAAACAGGGTCTGGTTTTGAGTATACAGACTCTTGAGATGAGTATACTGGCTACAGGAATTGCAGCAATCGGAATGTTCCTGTTTGTAATACCGTCAGCAAAGAATATTGCCAATGGTAAATTAACTCTTAATAGACATTGGTATTATAAGGTATTTTATTATATCAGCAGGATATTCTTCCTTGTATCAAGAGCAGTTCCGGAACTGATGTGGGCTATGATTCTGATTTTTATCCTGAAACCGGGTATCTTGCCAGGGGCATTGGCTCTAGCGATACATAATATGGGAGTATTAGGGAAACTATGTGGTGAAATTATAGAAGATATGGATGAAAAGCCAGTACAAAATTTAGCACTTAATGGTGCTGGACAGTTACAGCTCCTATTTTATGGGATTTTACCGGATGTATTACCTAAATATATAAATTATATTCTATATAGAATGGAAAATATAATAAGAGCTACATTAATAGTAGGATTTGTGGGGGCAAGTGGACTGGGGTTACAGTTTAAGCTGGCAATGAGCCATTTTAAATATTCAGAAATATTGTTATATCTTATATGCTATTTAATTCTAGTATATATAACAGATATAATATCATCAGTATGTAAAAAAATTATAAGATAAAAAAATTAAATGGAGGATTGATCTAAATGAAAAAATGTTACTACACATGGGCTAAGGAATTTGCAAAGGAGCATATAGCACCTTATGCAGATAAAATTGACAAGGAAGCTAAGTTTCCAAAAGAAATTTTTGATAAGATTGCAGCAGAAGGATTCTTTAAAATCTTAGTACCTGAAGAATTTGGCGGAGAAGGGGCAGGAGCCTATGAACATGCTCAAGTTTCAAGAGCTTTTGGAGAGGCATGTGCAACAGTAGGACTATGTTATACAATGAATAATGTCGCACTTAAGTTTACATTAACTTTCGGAAGAGATGAAATAAAGCAGCAGGTTGTAAAGGATATAATGGAAAATAACAAATTCATGTCCCTTGCGAGAAGTGAGTTTGGAACAGGGGTACATGTATTCAACTCCCAGACGGAAACTGAAAATAACGATGACTACAGCATAATAAATGGAGTAAAAAGCATGATAAGTTCAGGAGGGTATGCATCATATTATGTAATATCAGTTCCTGCAGATGAAAAAAGAGGACCGGTAAACTGGCTAGTTCCATTGGGGGCAGAAGGGCTAAGATTTGCAGAAAGTGACTGGGACGGTCTTGGAATGAGGGGAAATAACTCCTGTCCTATGCATATGGAAAATATGAAGCTTGATAATAAGTATGCCATATATATTGACAGGGTAAAGGCAAACCAGAAATATCCTGTAAATATAGATGTAATATATTTTATGACAGGACTGGCAGGAGTATATACAGGGCTTACAAGAACTATATATGAGGAAGCTAAAAAGCATGCAACATCAAGAAAATATCCGGGAGATAAGTCGCTTGCATCAATTGAAACAGTACAGGGGCATCTGTTCAACCTGTATAATAATGCCTTAAATGCTGAAAATTCACTGGTTGCAGCTGCACAGGCTCTAGACAGGGAAGAGCCGGACGCATTTGCAAAAATAATGGCAGCCAGGGTAACAGGATCCCAGAATTGTGTGGAATCTGCTACTATAGCTATGAGAATAGGTGGCGGACAGGCTTATAATAAGAAAGGACCTTTAGAAAGACTTATGAGAGATGCCCTTGCAGCTCCAGTAATGTTCCCTAGTGTGGATGTATTA
>JBHACQ010000004.1:0-3095 GCA_041854625.1 Leptotrichia sp.
ATAGGTTCCCATTTTAACCTAAATTTTCAAGGAGGAGAAAGGATTCTAAAAATTTTAAGATAAATTTTCTGACTTCATATACTTGGATAATATAAGAAATTTATCTATTTTTAGGCATTCCTGAATAGTAAGACATGGCACTAATTATACAAAAATATGGTGGAACTTCTGTTGCTGATGCCGAAAGAGTGAAAGAAGTTGCTAAAAGAGTTGTAAAATACAAGAAGGAGGGGCATGAAGTCGTTGTTGTCGTTTCTGCACCAGCAGGTACAACCGACTCATTAATAAAAAGAGCGTTAGAAATTTCAGATACTCCAAATAAGAGGGAACTTGATATGCTTCTGACTTCAGGGGAACAGATATCAATTGCATCACTTGCCATAGCTATAGAAGCTCTGGGGGAAAAGGCAGTCTCATTAAATGCCTTCCAGGTTAAATTTAAGACTACTGATGATTATACAAAAGCTACTATTCTTGATATTGATACTGAAATTATAAAGGAAAAGATTTCAGAAGGAAATGTAGTGGTTTTTGCCGGTTTCCAGGGAATCACTGAAAATAATGAAATTACTACTCTGGGGCGTGGAGGCTCAGATACTACTGCTGTAGCTCTAGGAGCAGCATTGAAGGCAGACGGAGTAGAAATCTACACAGATGTTGATGGTATCTATACTGCAGATCCCCGAGTCGTAAAAAGACCAAAAAAGTTAAAATCTATATCCTATCAGGAAATGCTTGAGCTAGCTGCTTCAGGGGCAAAAGTGCTTCATCCTAGGTCTGTTGAAATAGCAGCTAAATATGGAATAAGAATTCATTTACGATCATCATTTGATGATTCAATCGGAACTATTGTAAAGGAAGAAGGAGAAGAATTAATGGAAAAAGTTAAAATTGTGGGAATTACATCATCAAAGAATGAAGGGAAAATTACTCTTTCAGGATTACCTGATAAGCCAGGAATTGCTGCAAAGGTTTTCTCTGAACTATCAAAAGCAAAAATAAATACTGATATTATTTTACAAAGTTCCAGTGTATCCAAGGAACTTAATAATATTTCATTTACTGTTAAAGTTGAGGATTTAAAGGAAGCTGTAGATGTTTCTGAAAAGATTAAGAATGAAATTGGCGGGGAAGGTGTTTCCTACGATGATAATGTAGCAAAAATTTCAGTTGTCGGAATCGGATTGAAGACCCATCATGAAACTACTGCCGAAATCTTTGATACTTTAGCCGAAAATAATATAAATATAGATATGATTTCCTGTTCTGAAATAAATGTTTCATGTATCATAAAGGAAGCTGATGTAGATAAAGCCGTTAAGGCTCTCCACAAAAAGTTTATTGAAGGATAGCGGCTATAAATAAATCATGCGTCAAAAAAATTTAAATTTTAGGAGATTATAATGAAAATAGGAATTATTGGTTTAGGTACTGTAGGTGAAGGAGTACTTAAAGTCTTGACTCAGGAAAAAGAAAGTATTTTTGAAAAATCCCAGGCTGATATTGAAGTAAAATATGCCTGTGATTTAAATATTAACAGAGATTTTTCTTTTGAATTTAATAAATCTATACTTACTGATGACTATAGGAAAATACTTGATGATTCAGAAATTAAAGTTGTCGTGGAGCTGATCGGTGGAGAGACATTAGCTAAAGATATTATAATCAGTGCTTTAAAATCAAAGAAAAGTGTTGTCACTGCTAATAAGGCTCTTATTGCAAAACATGGGGTAGAGCTTTTCCAGATAGCAAAAGAAAACGGTGTATCCTTCCTCTTTGAAGCAGCTGTAGGTGGAGGAATCCCTATAATTACTCCCCTTATGGAAAGTCTTATTGCAAATACGATTACAGAAATAAAAGGTATTATGAACGGAACTTCCAACTACATTCTGACAAAGATGAAGGAAGACAGCATCTCCTTTGAAGAAGCACTTTCTCTTGCATCATCTAAAGGCTATGCTGAAGCTGATCCTTCCTATGATGTCGATGGAATTGATGCTGGACATAAAATTAACATATTGGCGTCACTTGCTTATGGAGGTTCTATAAAATTTAAAGACATGCAGCTAACTGGAATAAGGGATATAAATACCGTTGATATTTTCTCTGCAAATCAGCTTGATTCAACTATAAAGCTGATAGCCAGCTCAAAGCTTCTTACTTCAGATTCTGCCCAGATTTCAGTAGAACCTGTACTTATTCCCAATGATGAGATACTGGCTAAAGTTGACTATGTCTATAATGCCATTGAAACTGTAGGTTCATATACAGGAAAAACTCTCTTCTATGGAAGAGGTGCAGGTATGAATCCTACAGCTTCAGCTGTTGTTGCAGATATTGTAAAAATTGCTGCAAGAAACCATATAGAATCTGACTACTTCTTTAATTCTACACGAGTTATAAAGACTGTTGATTCAAATTTAATTAAAGATTCTTATTATATAAGAGTTTCTGATGATTTTAAAGTAGAAAATTCACCTTTTGAAGTCTATAATAAAATTGATAATTTTTATATAATTCTAGTAGATGAAATGTCAAGAAATGAAATTAACGAATATATAAAAGAAGCACAGGAAAAGCTTGTATTAAAAATGATAAGATAAGTTCTTTATTTAGAATTTCTTTAAGCACCAGATTCATTTCAGTTCATGAAGTAAATATTTAAAAAGATAGATAAAAAGAGCCCTATTAAGTTAGACTACTTACAGGGCTCTTTATTATTTAAAGCATATTCCATTTTTATTTACTGATTTTCTCTCCAAAGACAAATTTAGTCAAAAATGTAGATACGCTATCTTAATTTGCAGAAATAGCTTCTACAGGACATACACCTTCACATGCCCCACAGTCTATACAAGTTGCAGCATCAATTTCATATTTTCCTTCTGCTTCAGAAATAGCTTCTACAGGACACACACCTTCACATGCTCCACATGCTATACAAGTTTCTTTTTCTATTACGAATGCCATAATATATTCCTCCTCGAATTTCATATTTAAAATTATTTATTTCTTTTCTTTATCTAATAATAAAATACCACTTTTTTTGTTATAAGTCAAGAAGAAATATTCATTTGAAAGCCTTAATTCATATA
>JBHACQ010000005.1:0-5747 GCA_041854625.1 Leptotrichia sp.
CTGAAAAACTGTCTGAAATAAAGGAAAAACTTAATATAAAAAATAATGAGATAGCATTAATTCTGGCAGATAAATACAAAATTGTCCATGATGGGCTTGGGGCATTGAGATTAAAGCTGGGAGAAGAGCTGGATTTAATTGATAAAGATGCATTCAAATTTTTATGGGTTGTTGATTTTCCAATGTTTGAATGGAGTGAAGAAGAAAACAGATATAAAGCACAGCATCACCCGTTTACTTCAATAAAAGAGGAAGACAGGAAATATCTGGATTCAAATGAATTAGATAAAATAAAAACAGATTCGTATGACATGGTTTTAAATGGATATGAAATCGGTGGTGGAAGTATCAGAATTCACGATGAGAATTTACAGGCAAAAGTTTTTGAAAAATTAGGATTTACACAAGAAGAACTGGAAGATAAATTCGGATTTTTCCTGGAAGTATTGAAATACGGAGTTCCACCACATGGAGGACTGGCTTTCGGAATAGACAGATGGCTTATGGCAATGTTAAAAGAAAATTCCATAAAAGAAGTTATCCCTTTCCCTAAGACAAATAAAGGACAGGATTTGATGACTGGAGCACCTGCCGGAATTGAAGAAAGTATACTTGAAAAGGATTTGAATTTACAATTGTTAGAAATTGAAAAGAAAAGTGAATAAAAACGTAAAATGGAGGCAAAACTATGAGTATAAAAAAAATAGTAACAACAATATCAATTTTAGTTTCAACGTTAATATTCAGTGTACAGTCAAATTATAAACTGACGAAAGCAAAGTCTGTTACTAAGACAAAAAGCCAGATAAATTCAGATTTAGTTGAATTCGAGAAGGTAATTAGAAAAATAAATGTTGATGAAATTTCAAACGATGTAAGAAAAATGATATTACAAAATTTACCGAATACAGCGGCAAATAGAAAATTTGCAGACATGATTTCACAGCTTACAAAAGAAGTCAGAAATAACGATAAAATAACTTTTAATACAGTAGAATATAAAACTAATAATGAAGTAAAAATATCCTATACAGCAAAAATTCCTAAAATAGATATTTTTTCAGATGAAATTGATGGAGAAGTAAACAGAAGACTGGCAAAAAAAGGTGTCAATTCTACTATAAATGGAATAGAGAAAATGAGTGAAAAAGAAAAAACAAAATTAATTGAACAGGGTTATCCAATTTTTAAAGAAGTAATAAGGAAAAAATTAAAATCTCCTAATTTAAAGTATGCAACAGCAAAAGCAACAGCAGTATTGAAAAAACAAAATGGGAAATGGATATTATCTGAACAGCGTTAAATTTTTGAAATTATAATAAGGAAAGGAGAGATACAGAAAACAGTCAAAATAAATTTTAGAAGAATATGTTCTAATTTGATAAATTTATGTGTTTTCAGTATTAATTTTTATGATAATACTTTTTGGAACAAAGACATTAACGAAAAATCTAGGAAAACTGGAAAACTGTCAATGTCAAAGATGCAACAACGTATCTGACTGGGATTTTATAGAATTTAGACACTGGTTTACATTATTTTTTATACCAGTATTTCCAATCAGTAAAAAAAATGAAATATTGCAGTGCCCTATCTGCAGCCAGGCCTACAAGGTTCCTGAAAAAACAGATAAGGAATAATAAGGGGTAGAAAATGGATAATGAACAGATAGCAAAAAAAATATTGGAACTTTTAGGTGGAAGAAAAAATGTGATTTCCAATGTGATATGCTCGACTAAGTTAAGCATAAAGATAAAAGATGCTTCAAAGATCCAGATGGGAAGATTTATGGAAATAGAAGAAATTCTTGGAGTTACAACAGATAAGGAGAATATGATTCATATTGTCATAGGGAATGAGAAAACTGCATTGATAGGGATAGAATTCCTTAAATTGACAGAACTGAAGTCAGTTGAGGAATATAAGAGGAATAATGAACTGAATTGGTCAGATGGTATGGAAGTAAAGGATGAAGTTGGATCAGAAGAAGTATCTCTGAAAAATGTCAGTTTTCTTTCAAGATTTGGAAGGAAGGCTGTAAGTGTGTTTCTTCCTCTTCTTCCGGTTATTATAGCTGCAGGGATAATAAAGGGTCTTACAGACACTATAGATATTTTTTCTGAAGGGATAATTTTTAATGGATACTGGTGGTACAGACTTCTAAAATTATTAAGTTGGGGAGTTTTTAATTACTTGCCTATACTGGTATGTATGAGTACAGTGAGGGAGTTTAAAGGAACTCCTGTTATTGGAGGTGTTATTGGAATACTATTTTCAGGAGATTCATTAATGCCCCTTTCAGTTAAGACAGGAATAGGAAATGTAGCCTCTTCCTCTGCTCAGGAAAATTACATTCCCGTTTTATCAGGGCTAGTTGTAGTCTTTATAATTGGGATAATGACAGCATATATTGAGAAGGGGATTAGGAATATAACTCCTAAGATACTTCGTAATGTGGGAGTTCCGTTAATGACATTAGCAGCTTCCTCAATTATAGCTGTATCAGTAACACAGTTTATAGGTAGAATGCTGACAGGTCATATATATAGTGGGCTGAATACCCTGTTTGAGCAGACAGAAATTGTTGGCGGATTCATCTTAGGAATGTTTTATATACCCCTGGAACTATTGGGGTTGAATACATCACTAATTTCAATTAATAATATACTAAGCAGTCCGGAAGGGCCTACTGCAGGGATGAACTATATACTGCCTATCTTAATGATGGCATCAGGTGGACAGACGGGGGCATCTATTGCAGTATTTATAAAGACTAGAAATAAGAGATTAAAGAAAATAATAAGAGATTCTTTACTGGCAGGAGTACTAGGAGTGAATGAACCTTTAGTTTACGGAGTTACATTTCCGCTAGTAAGACCGTTTATTACAGGATGTATAGGTGGAGGAATAGGTGGAGGAATGGCAGGCTTCCTTAATCTTGTTACCATCTATCCTAAGATGAACGGAATTTTTGGATTTATGACTGTCATACAAGGTACAGGGAAATTTTTTATATTATCAATGACATGTGCATATCTAGGGGGATTCATCCTGACATATTTTATGGGAATAAATGAAAAGAGAATAAATGAAGTGTACATGGAAAAATAGTGTATAAGTAGCTATTTTTCTTCTGTACACTTTTATTATTACTAATATAAAAAACTGAAATAGTTAATGTGAATTCATATTGATATTTGTATTAATGAAGTTTATCAAAACCCTCTCCAAATACTTTTGAAGTTTCTGTAACTGTGACGAATGCTTTAGGATCATTTTCCTTTAAAAATTTCCTTAACTGTATAAATTGACGGCGATCCAGTATTATAAGCAAAATATCCCTGTCCTGACCTGAATATGCCCCCATTCCTTTGAGAATAGTACATCCCCTGTCAAAGTCCTTTAAAATATACCTGACAACAAGTTCCTTCTGGCATGTTATTACTAGAATCTGCATACTGGAGTTAAACCCTGCAATAAACTTGTCAATCATAAAACCTGTTATGTATACACTCAATAATCCTGTAAGGGCAAGTTCAAAACCAAAAGCAAAGACAGCAAGACAAGTTATTGTAGCATCAGCAATAAAACCTGACATTCCATAACCTAAATGGAAATATTTCTGGATAATCTTACCGACAATGGATGTACCCCCGGTAGAAGCATCATACATATAGATTATAGTTATTCCTAATGCTGAAAATGTACTTCCGAATATAGTAGCAAGCATAATTTCATCTGTAAAGGAATAGTTTGGGAAAAAACTTTCAAATAATCCCATAAATGTTGACAGAAGTATAGTCGCATATATACTTTTTATTCCAAATTCTCCACTTATAAGTATAAATGCTAATGAAAATAGTATAATGTTTGAAATAGTAAGGACAATACTGCTAGGGACATTAAAAATATGGTTAATTATTAGAGCCAGACCTGTAACTCCGCCACTGGCTATCTTATTTGGGAATAAAAAAAACTGTAGTCCTGTTGCAAGTATAAAAACACCAAGTGCAATAATAAAATATTCTTTAAAAAGAGTGCTAATTTTCTTTTTCATAACTGATAAACACTGACTCCTGTTCTATTTAAAATTTTCAAGGATATTATAGTATGTTGAATAAATAAAGTCAAGATGGATTTTCTAATTATAAATAAAGTAAAGAAAAAGAGAAAAAAAACATAAAAAAAATGAATAGAAAAAATGAAGGAATCAATTGAAATATAATACATTCTCATGATAGAATATTATAATTTAAAAAAATATAATATATATTATTTACAGATGTATAGCTGAAAAGTTTAATCTTTATTTTGATGGATGAAAGAAGGAGGAAGAATGAAAAAGAAAATGAAAATTGCAATGGAAGGTCTTACTTTTGACGATGTATTATTAATACCTCAGGCTTCTGAAGTGTTGCCTCATGAAGTATCTCTTAAGACAAAGGTTACAGAGAAACTGGAACTTAATATACCTATTATGAGTGCGGCAATGGATACCGTAACTGAAGCAGTTCTGGCTATTGCCATTGCAAGAGAGGGAGGAATAGGCTTTATCCATAAAAATATGACTATCGACAGACAAGCTGAAGAAGTGGAAAAGGTTAAAAGATATGAAAGTGGAATGATAACAAATCCTATAACTCTTGGAGAAGAAGCAATATTAAGTGAAGCAAATAACCTGATGAAGGAGTATAAGATTTCAGGGCTGCCTATTGTAGACAAGAAAGGTAATTTGAAGGGAATAATCACTAACAGGGATCTGAAATATAGGGAAGACCTTACTGTAAAGGTCGTTGATGTAATGACAAAGGAGAATCTGATTACTGCAGCAGTAGGAACTACGCTGGAAGAAGCAAAGGCAATCCTTCTGGAACACAGGATAGAGAAGCTTCCCATTGTAAAGGGGAGTAAGCTGAAAGGATTAATAACAATAAAGGATATTGATAATATAATAAATTACCCTAATGCCTGTAAGGATTCTCAAGGAAGGCTAAGAGTCGGAGCAGCTGTCGGTACAGGGAATGATGCAATAGAGAGGATAAGGGCGTTAGTTGAAGCAGGAGTAGACATAATTACAATAGATTCAGCTCACGGACATTCCAGAGGAGTAGTAGAAAGGATAAGGGAAATAAGAAAGGAATTTCCTGAACTGGATATTATTGGGGGGAACATAGTTACTAAGGAAGCAGCCCTGGATCTGATAGATGCAGGTGTAAATGCAGTAAAGGTGGGAATAGGGCCAGGTTCGATATGCACTACAAGAGTTGTGGCTGGAGTAGGAGTTCCCCAGATAACTGCAGTGATGGAAGTTGCTGAAGTATGTAATGAGAAAGGTGTAGGAGTGATAGCAGATGGAGGTATAAAACTTTCAGGTGATATCGTTAAAGCTATTGCAGCAGGAGCTGACTGTGTAATGTTAGGAGGACTTCTGGCAGGAACACAGGAAGCACCAGGAGAAGAAATACTTTATAATGGAAGAAAGTTTAAGACATATGCAGGAATGGGATCCCTTGCAGCAATGAAGAGGGGAAGTAGTGACAGATATTTTCAGCTGGAGTCTGCAACTGAAAAGCTAGTTCCTGAAGGGATAGAATCAATGGTTCCATTTAAGGGGGCATTAAAAGATACAATTTATCAGATGTGCGGTGGTCTAAGGTCTGGAATGGGATACTGCGGGACTCCTACAATTGAAAAGTTAAAAAATGAAGGGAAGTTTGTCAGAATAACAAATGCCGGACTGAAGGAAA
>JBHACQ010000006.1:0-8853 GCA_041854625.1 Leptotrichia sp.
AATACTTTTAAGGTATTCCTCGTGCTGTGTATGTCCAATAAAATTATATGCTGTGATTTTTAAATATTTTCAGATAATACATGTGCAAATTTTATTTTTCCTTGACTTTTTCATATTTCAGGGTATAACATAAATGAAATGAATATTATTATAATTAAAATTTATGATAATGTTTTAAATCATTTATATTATTCAATTTTTTATATGGAGGTGTTTTATGAGTAATAACACATTAAAAAACTTTCTTGTCCCAAAACTTAATGAACTTAAAGAAAAAGGACTTTACAATGAGATTGACATGCTTGATGGAGCAAACGGCCCTGAAATTTTCATAAACGGAAAAAAACTTATAAACCTTTCCTCAAACAACTATCTGGGTCTCGCTACAAGAGAAGAAATGAAACAGTCTGAAATAGAAGCCTGCCAAATATATGGAACTGGAGCAGGAGCTGTAAGGACTATTAACGGAACCTTGAAAATCCATAAGGAACTGGAGGAAGCTCTTGCAAAATTCAAGCACACTGAAGCTGCCATTGCATTTCAATCAGGATTTAACTGTAACATGGCTGCAATATCATCAATCATGGATAAAAATGATGCCATACTCTCTGATGAGCTTAACCATGCTTCCATTATCGACGGTTGCAGGCTGTCCGGTGCTAAGATAATACGTTGCAGGCACCAGGATATGGACGATTTAAGGATTAAGGCAAAGGAAGCTATAGAAAGCGGAGCATACGGCAAGATAATGTATATATCTGACGGTGTATATTCTATGGATGGAGATGTAGCAAAAATAGACGAAATTGTAAAAATTGCAAAAGAATTTGGACTTATAACTTACATAGACGATGCCCATGGCTCAGGAGTAATGGGAGAAGGAGCGGGAACCGTAAAGGAATTTAACTGTTCCAGCGATATTGATATTCAGGTAGGGACACTGTCAAAAGCTGTAGGAGTAGTTGGAGGCTATGTTGCAGGAAGCAAGGAACTTATAGACTGGCTTAAAGTACGTGGAAGACCTTTCCTATTTTCCACATCCCTCACTCCAGGTGCTGCCGCTGCTGCCAAAAAGGCAATTGAAATAATTTCTTCTGAAAAGAATCTGGTAAAGAAACTTTGGGAAAACAGCAGATATCTGAAAGAGGAACTGAAAAAGGCAGGTTATAACACAGGAGTTTCGACTACACCTATAACTCCTGTAATTATTGGAGATGAAAGCAAGACACAGCTATTTTCACGTAGACTTATAGAAGAAGGTGTCTATGCAAAATCAATTATCTATCCTACTGTACCTTTAGGTACCGGACGTATCCGTAATATGCCTCAGGCGGTACATACAAAGGAAATGCTTGATGAAGTTATAAGAATCTATAAAAAGGTAGGAAAAGAGCTGGGAGTAATTTAAATATTGCTAAAATTTAAAATTTGATATATTATATACGGAGGAGATGAAATATGAAAAAAGTTCTTATTACAGGTGCCTCTGGACAGATAGGCACAGAACTTACTACAAGACTTAGAAAGGAATTAGGAAAGGATAATGTCATTGCCACAGATATAAAATCCAATGAAGAGACAGCTGACGGCATTTTTGAAATTCTGGACGTCCTGGATTATGAAAAATTCCTGAAAATAGCTAAGGATAATAAAGTAGACACCATTGTCCATCTTGCTTCCATTCTTTCTGCAAATGCGGAAAAAAATCCAATGTTTGCATGGAATCTTAACATGAATGGACTTATAAATGCACTGGAAATAGCAAAAGAATGTAAGGCACAGCTTCATGCCCCTTCTTCCATTGCTGTTTTCGGAGAAACTTCCCCAAAGGAAAAGACTCCACAGGACACAGTAATGCAGCCTAGCACTATTTATGGTATAAGCAAAGTTTCAGGAGAACTACTGTGTGATTATTATCATACAAAATATGGTGTAGATACAAGATCTGTAAGATTTCCGGGACTAATTTCCCATAAGACCCTTCCCGGTGGGGGAACTACTGACTATGCTGTACATATATATTATGATGCCCTTACTAAGGGGGAATATACGAGTTTTATAGACAAAGGGACATATATGGACATGATGTATATAGATGATGCTATTAATGCCATTATTGATATATTAAATGCAGATCCTTCAAAATTTGTACATCGGAATGCCTTTAATATAACTTCCATGAGTCTTGAACCTGAAATGGTAGCAGAATCAATAAAGAAATATATCCCTGAATTTAAATTGAAATACGATGTAGATCCTGTAAGGCAGAAAATAGCTGAATCATGGCCTAATTCCCTTGATGATTCATGTGCAAGAAAAGAATGGGACTTTTCGCCTGAATACGACCTGGATACAATGACTAGGACTATGCTAAAGGAACTGTCAAAGAAAATTGAAGTCAATGTAAAATTAAATTTATAAAATAAATCAACTTATTTAGGAGGTTACATATGTTAAAAAAGATTCCATTACTTGTTCAAATTGTTGTAGCAATTCTTCTCGGTGTTTTCATCGGAACCTTTGCTGGAAAGGACATAAATATAGGAAGTGCCTTCAGTATTAATATTGTACGGCTTCTTGTAACTTTTTCCGATATATTCGGACAGCTTCTTAAATTTATGATTCCACTTATTATTATAGCTTTCATTGCTCCGGGAATAGGAGGACTTGCCAGGGGAGCCGGGAAACTGCTTGGTATTACCACTGCTTTTTCCTATGGTTCTACTATTATATCAGGACTTACAGCCTTCATTACTGCCTCTATCCTATATCCCATTATTTTAAAGGGACAGACAGTAGCAAATTTTGCAAACCCTGAAGATGCTCTTCTAAAAGGATATTTCACCATAGAAATTCCTGCCCCTATGGCTGTAATGACTGCCCTTGTTTTCTCTTTTGTAATAGGGCTGGGGATATCTTCTTTAAAATCTGATTCTTTATTCAATGTTTTTGATGAATTCAGGATAATAATTGAAGGAATGCTTGAAAGAGTTATAATTCCTCTTCTTCCATTCTATATACTGGGAGTATTTTCAAATATGACTGCAGCAGGACAGATTGCCGGAATAATAAGTGTATTCCTGAAAGTATTTATTATGATTATTATTCTGCATATTGTCATTTTACTGTTTCAGTTTACTGTTGCAGGAGCCTTTACAAAACAGAACGCCTTTACAATGTTGAAAAATATGATGCCGGCTTACTTTACTGCATTAGGAACTCAATCTTCCGCTTCAACAATACCTGTAACTTTAAAATGTGCTAAAAAACTGAAAATTAAAGAAGAAGTAGTCAATTTTGCAATCCCTTTATGTGCTACTATCCATTTATCAGGAAGTACAATTACTCTTGTGTCATGCTCTACTGCTGTATTCTTTATGCAAAGTGGCATGTTGCCTGGATGGGGATTGATGATTAAATTTATTCTACTTCTCGGTATTACTATGGTTGCAGCTCCTGGTGTTCCAGGTGGTGCTGTAATGGCTGCCCTAGGTATTCTTAGTTCTGTCCTCGGCTTTGATGACACAATGATTTCTTTAATGATTGCACTCTACATAGCCCAGGATTCCTTTGGAACTGCCTGCAATGTTACTGGAGATGCTGCAATAGCAGCTGTTACTTCAGCCTTTGTCAAAGAATAGATAGAGGGAATAGATATACTATATATCCGTATATTACCTTTAAATAGAAAATACTCTCAGAAAATGTGATGATACACTATTTGAGAGTATTTTTTATAAGTATTCTAAATTTTATAGACATTCTGTCTATAGCTTCATTATTATATATTTAATGAACTTTCCAATGCCACTTCAATCATATCATTAAAGGTAAGCTGTCTTTCTTCAGCAGAAGTAGCTTCTCCTGTAACAAGGGAGTCACTTATTGTCAGTAAAGTCAATGCATTTACTCCAAATTTTGCAGCTGTAGTATATAGCTGTGCCGTTTCCATTTCTACACATAGCACTCCAAATTTTGCCCATTTTTTCCATGCTTCAGGATCATCTCCATAAAAAGTATCACTTGTAAGGACATTCCCCGCCTTCATATTAAGCCCTTTTGCCTTACCTGCCTCATATGCTTTGAAAAGCAGGTCTGCACTTGCTGTAGGTGCATAGTCTGCTCCGTTAAATCTCAGTTTGTTTATAGCAGAATCTGTAGATGCTGCCATCGCAATAACTACATCCCTTATTTTTATGTTCTCCTGCATTGAACCTGCAGTCCCTACTCTTATAAGATTCTTTACTCCGTATTCTGCAATAAGCTCATGAGTATATATTCCTATTGAAGGAACTCCCATTCCTGTCCCTTGCACAGATACCTTTTTCCCTTTGTATGTTCCTGTAAAACCAAGCATTCCTCTTACATTATTATATTGTACGACATCTTCCAGAAATGTTTCTGCTATATACTTTGCCCTTAACGGATCTCCTGGCAGCAATATAGTTTCTGCTATGTCACCTTTATTTGCTCCTATGTGCGGTGTTGCCATTATTATTACCTCCTAAAATTTTATTTTCATATTAATTCGTATTATGTATATCTGAATACTTATTTAATGCCAGTATATACATCTTTCTGTCTTCTATTATAAAAACAGATTTTTTATTACAATATAGTATAGCATATTTTTTTATTTTTATCATTTCCAAAATAATAAATTATAATTTTCTTCCCATTTTTATACAATCCCTGTAAGTACCATCCTTAAGCTTGTATCCATCAGGTATCCTTCCCCATATTTCAAAGCCATATTTCTCATAAAGCCTTACGGCATTTTCATTATCCGAATACACATCCAGTTCCAGCTGTTCATATTTCATTTTCCTTGAATTTTCTATAATCTCATGCATCATTATATTTCCAAGTCCCAGCCCCCAGAGTTCCTTTCTCACTGTTATGCCAAATGTTCCTCTATGCCTTATTTTCTCTCTGTCTGAAACAGGACGCAAATTAAACTGTGAAATTACTCTCTCATTTAATAGACCTATCACCATAAGTTTGTTTGCACTGTCCCTGCAGTCAATAAGAATATTTCTCTCTTCTTCAATGGAAAAAAAGACTTCATCAGGATATCTCGTAAGAAAATGACTTTCTGAAAATACATTTTTCATATATTCTATCATATTATGAGCATCTTCAGGTTCTGCACTTCTTAAACGGCATATTCCCCCATCTTTCAGCTCATATTCCTTTTCCGGAAAAACCATAATACAACCTCCTTTATATTGCATTAACCTGTATAATATTTTAAAATATTATCCTCATATCATACCAGACTGCTCCTCCGTGAGATGATTCTGATATACCCTCGTTTACAAATCCCAGTTTGGCATAATAGTTTACAAGTCTTTCCTTACATGTAAGGACAGCTCCTTTTCTCCCTTGCTTTCTGGCATCTTCTATTACCTGCCGTAATACCTTTTCAGCAAGTCCCTGCCTTCTGTATTCAGGCAATGTATTTACTCCGAATATCATCTGCCATTTACCGTTGCTGTTATGCATAGAAGGATTTTCAAACATTTCATCTTCAATAACTTCTCTGTCGGACACCATTCCATTTACAAAAGAAACTATTTTACCGTTTTCATTTTCTAAAATCCAGAAACAGTCAGGATAAATTTCCAGTCTTCCTTTAAAACTTTCTTCTGTTGCAGCTTCTTCAACCGGAAAGCATTTTGCTTCTATTTCTGTCAGCTCTTTCAAGTCATCCATAGTCGCTTTTCTTATTTTCATTTTTTCCCCCTTAAAAATTCATTTTAGTCAAAAACTGTTTCCCATGTACTGCTTTTATATGCTTCAAAACATATCTGCACCTGTTTCTGAGTATTTCTGATTTCCGACAGTTCCGGCAGTTCATCTATCTCAAAATAACCCCTCTCAGATGTTTCTATATTCTTTTTAAATTCACCTTCACATTCATTGACAATGGAGCATAGGACAAAAATTTTACACACTCCGTAAGGTGACGGCCCTAACCCGCAGCCAAGATTATTTTTTATTCCATCATGAATGGCAATTATCTTTTCAGCCTTTACACTTATCCCAGCTTCTTCCATTACTTCCTTTACAGTATTTTCTTCTACTGACAGGTCAACATCCACCCATCCTCCAGGAAGAGCCCATTTTCCGTCTCTTTCCTTTACGAGAAGAATCTTATCATTTTTAAATACTGCTGCACGGGTATCCATCTTAGGTGTCTGATATCCTGTTTCGTTACAGAAAAATTTTTTTACCTTTTCCAATGAAATATCTGTTTTCTGGGCAATAATTTCAGCAGAAATCTCTCTGACTCTCGTGTATCTTTCTTTATCAAAACAATCTTTTGCATAATTTAATCCTGCCTGAGCCAGACTTTGTAGCTCCATAGCCCATTTTAACCACTGTTCTCTATCTTTCATATGCCATCAATCCTCTATCAACTGATTTACAATACTGTAATCCTGTTAATAATTTTTCCTTTCAATATTATTTTCCTCATTATTTATAATCATTAAAATAACCACTATCAGGTGTATATCTACTATTCTCTTCTATATATGCAACTTCTTCTCCAATATATTTTTCCCACTTAGACACATATATATCAGATTGTACTTGTATTGTGACAAATTCAGTATCATACATATTTACTATTGCTTTACGTCTTTCAATTGCTAATTGAGTAAGTTTTGAACTCACTCTACCTGAAGGAACTAAAATAGGATTCGGCATTCCTGTGCTACCACTGGTTGAAGCGAGTTTTATAAGTTCAGACAATGCTTCTTTTTCTACTAAAGCTTCATTTTTTGCTAATCCCTGCCAGTTTAATAATATTTTATGCTTCTCTCTCATTTTTTCTAAAAGTTTTTTATCCAATGTTACCCATTTGAGCTTTGAATATTGCAATTCATCTGTTTCCAGAAGTTCATAGACAAGATTTCTAGTACTATAGACAGAATTATATCTTCCACCTGCTTCTTTTGCCGTCTTCTTCAATATTTCATTCTGCACGACATCTACATTAAAACCTATAATTTTAAGTACAATATTCTTATTCTCTGCCTTAAATTTTTTTGCTACTTCTTCCAAATTTTTGTCACATGTTTCAATTCCATCTGTTATTATATACAAAATATTAATATTTTCCTCTTCCTTAAAATCTTTTAGATCATTACTTCCTTTTTCAATAGAATCCGCTATCGATGTCCAGCCTGTCGGTTTTATATTTCCCAATGCACTGTTTATCTTTTCTTTATTAGGCTTTTCCAGAGGCTGTATAAGTTCATTAGCTGTACATGAAGCTTTCTTGCCGTCTGCATTACCGTTTCCCTTATGTCCGAATACCCTTAATGCAATATTGCTATTTTCAGGTAATTTTTCTGCAAACTTGCTTATAGAATATTTCGCAATATCCATCATACTTTCATTTCCTATTTTTCTGTCCATGGAAATACTTGCATCCAGAACTATTTCGACATTAATTTTTCTATTTTCATATACCTTCTTTTTAAGAAGCGGATCAACCATGTCTTTTTTACGAATAATATAGGACATATTATCCAATCCGTCTACTGGAATATATTTTGAGCTAGTTATATACAGGAACTTTCTGAATACCTTTTCAATTTCTTCATCACTCATGTCATCGGAAAGTTTTCCTATTTTTTCCAACTCAGTAATTGCTGCTTTTCTCCACATTTCCGTATTTTCTTTAGCATCTTTAGAATAATGTAATAAAAGTGGATTACCATTAGGAATTATACCTCTGGATCCATTTATTATTTCTTCCTTAGTATATACTGGAGCTGGAATATTCCCATTTATTCCTTTTCCTTCCTGTAATTCATTTTCATTCGGTATTTTTTCAGATTTTACATTCTTTTCTTGACCGCCCTTTTTTTCGGAACTGTTATCTTTTTTATTAAAACATGAAATAATCACAACCGATAATAGTAAAATCAATAACAGCTTTTTATTTTTTATTTTTTTCATATCCAGCCTCCAATATATTTTAAATTCATTGATAATTGATACTCTTCATTATTTATAATATTATTTGCTTCTTTCCTTTGTATCCTTAAAATGCTTGCTATAAGGATTGAATATACTTCTAACCTCTATATATGCAACTTCTTCTCCAATACGGCTTTCCAGCATAGCTATATATTCATCAGACTTTATTTTTCTTTTCCTTATTTCTTCATCATATATCGCTTCTATTTTTTCTCTTCTTTCTGCTGCCATTTTATACAGCCTTCTATCCACATTTCCTGAAAACTCTATAATAGGATTTGGCATACCTGTTTTGGCATTAATTGTAGCAACATGTAAAAGGTCAGTCAGTGCAAGATTTTCTGATAGAGCCTGACCTTTTGCTAAATCCTGCCAACTCAATGTTATTTCATGATTCTGCTTTATTTTATCAAAAAGTTTTCTGTCCAGTGTTACCCATTCATATTTTGAATAAGCCATTTCGTGTATCTTCAGAAGTTCATAAATAAGATTTTTACTGTCATAGACTGAACTGTATCTTCCTCCTGCAGCTTCCGCTATTTTCTTCAATACTCCATTCTGTGCCGCATCTACATTAAATCCTATAATTCCGAGTACAACATTATTGTTCTCCGATTTAAATTTCTTTGCAATCTCTTCTGGATTTCCACCACACGTTTCTATTCCGTCTGTCACTATATAGAGTATATTAAGATGTTTTTCCCCTTGAAACCCTTTCAGGTCATTACTTCCGTTTTCAATAGACTTAGCTATGGAAGTCCAACCTGTAGGCTGGATATTCTGTAATGCACTTCCTATCTTTTCCTTATCTAGTTTTCCCATAGGCTGTACAAGTTCGTTGGCTGCACACGATACTTC
>JBHACQ010000007.1:0-16570 GCA_041854625.1 Leptotrichia sp.
AGTTACTCGTATGTACCTTCAGCAGGATTCCTGTATTTTCATTAATGGCTGCTACATAGTCTTTTAAATGGGTCTTATTTGTTGTTCCTATTTCATGGGGTATTCCTCCGCTCAGCCGTATAATTTCAGGTATACGGAATGCTCCACCTATTTCAACCAGTTCCCCTCTAGAAACTATTATTTCCTTATCCTTTGCCAGGGTATTCAATACAAGCATGACAGCAGCTGCATTATTATTAACTACCAGTACATCTTCCGCCCCTGTCAGCCTTTTAATGATACCTGTCAAATGACTGTAACGGCTTCCACGGCTTTTCTCTTCAATATTAAATTCAAGATTTGAATAATTAAAGGCAGTATTTATAATGTTTTCCTTTACACGTTCACTTAAAAGGCTACGACCCAGGTTAGTATGTAATATTGTCCCTGTGGCATTTATAACTCGCCTTAAAGAAAATTTATCCTGTCTTTCCACTTCCCTTGCTATCCTCCTGTTTATTTCATCCATCGGAGGAACCTCTGAAGCATCTCCCTTAAGTATATTTCTTTTTATATTTTCTACTTCCTGTTTTATGACATGCTTTACAATTTTTTCAGGATATCTCATAAGCAGCTTCTTTATATCATCTGTCAGTAATATTGTATTAACTGCCGGTATCTTTGATAACAACTCTCTCATATCTATTTCTCCTGATTCAGTTTTCCTAATATCCTATAATCTTCCACTCTTTTTGTTATTCCTGCCTTATCCATATATTCCAGCATCGGGAGGGCATATTTCCTGCTCGAACCTGTCATGTCCCTGAATTCTCCCAGTGTCATCCTTGTATTCCCTTCAAAATGCTTCAGCACTTTTTCTTTTGCTTCTTCAAATACCTTCATATGGACAGCTATGTTCTCATCCAGTTTTACAATTGTATTTCCTGCCAATGAGTCAAGAAGTTCCATGACAGCCTTTGAACCTTGAGTAATTTCCTTTATTCCAGGAGGAGTAAATTTACTTTCCAATAATGTCTTTTCTATCCTCTTCTTATGCTTAATCTGATTTTCATCATATTTAATTTCAAAATCAGACAATGCTATAAAACTTCCTTCTCCCTTAAGAATATTATTTTTCATGAACAGATCCAGTATTACGGTAAGCTCCTTCTGACTTATCTTAAATTTAGAAAGGAGTTCCGCTTTCGGCATTCCTATCTTAAGCCTGTATTTTTTATGGTAGTCAGAAACTATGGAAACAGTTTTTTCACACAGGTCTTCATATTTCTTGACATGAATATACCCTAACGGAGTATTGTATACCCTGTTTTCTGAAACCAGTTCCAATAAATCAGCCTCTACACTTCCAGAATCAAGTTCTATAGCCTTTGATATTTCTTTTGCCGTAGTCAGGTATCCATGTCCTGTCAGGATAAAGTTGTCTATCAGATCCTTACTGTTCCCCTGTAACTGTACTTTAAGCTTATCCAGTATTTCCTGATTGAATCTGCTATGTTTCTTTGGACTTGCATCCAGAATTATCCCACCACCTATGGTTATCATCGGGGAATATGTCCTTATAATAAATTTGTCATAGTTCTTAACTGAAATTTCATCTTCCAGACGTAACTGTACAAAACCGCTCTTTCCTGGAGAAATAACTTCCAGTCCCAACGGGACAACCCTTGCCATTACTTCTACAGTTCCTGTATAAACTCGAATCCTATCCCATAATTTCAACTCGAAATCTGAATCATCTATAATCTTTATTTCAGTATCTAGCATATATGTCCTTATTAACGAATCCGGTGTTGCAAGCGTGTACCCTCTTCCTATTTCTTCGACTTTTACATTACTTAAATTTACTGCTGTCCTCTGACCTGCATAGGCAGTTTTTACATCTGTTTCATGAACCTGAAGGTTTCTTACTTTAGTCCTTAATCCACTCGGATATATTTCCAGTTCATCACCTACAGAAATATTTCCTTCTGTTAAAGTTCCCGTCACTACAGTGCCAAATCCTTTAACCTGGAAGGATCTGTCAACATTCAGCCGTGCATTTTTACTTTCCTTAATTTTTTCTATAATTTCAGTCTTCTCATCAATTATCTTCAGAAGGGAATCAATCCCTTTACGGCTCACAGAATCCACTTCCACTACAGGACTGCCTTCTAAAGGGGTTCCCTTTATAAAGTTTTCTATATCTTCTTTTACCAGTTCCCTGTATTCTTCATCAACTAAATCTATTTTCGTCATTACAATTATATAGTTTTCTATCCCTAATAGCGACAATATATCTGCATGTTCCTTAGTTTGAGGCATTATTCCTTCCCTTGAATCCACAAGAAGCAGGACAAGATTGATGCCGCTTACTCCTGCAAGCATATTTTTTATAAATTTTTCATGCCCCGGCACATCTACTACACCACACCGTTTTCCACTAGGAAGATCAAAATAGGCAAATCCAAGGTTTATTGATATTCCCCTTTCCTTCTCTTCAGCCGTAGTATCTGTCTCAATTCCGCTAAGAGCTTTAATTAATGTTGTCTTTCCATGATCAATATGCCCTGCCGTCCCTATTACTATATTACTTATAACTCTGCCATCACTATTCATACACATTTCTCTCTTTCTTTAATAATGTCTCAAACTATACCTTATTCTTCAAATAATAACTCCGTTTCCCTCTTTATCCCCTTTTTAGTCGAGTAATATAGGGCTTTATAACTTATTTCCTCTTCATCCAGTGCTCTTACAAGATTACTGAAATTTTCCCACTCAGTCTTAAGCATAAAGCCACATCCTTTAGTTATGCTTGGATGAGTGGGGATAAGTCCTCCACTTATCTTTCTTTCATGACATATACTTTCAGCCTTTATGGCATCATGTGTTCCGTAAAATACCACCAATCCTTCTCTTTTCATCATTTCTCCTAAGGACGTACTACCCTGTTGGCTTTACGCATGTCTTCAACCATAAAGTACATATTTGTTGTATTTCCCACTGCCAGGTCAATAGAATAATAATCCTTACATGCCCCACAGCAGAATATTTCAACTCCATTTTCTTCCAGTTCTTCCAGCTCATTTAAGACATGGCTCCTAGTTTTATCCACAAGATACGCCCCTTCATTATAGAACAGTATCTTTTTAGGAAGTATTTCCTGTTCTGTCAGTGCATACAGAAATCCTTTTATAAGCTTTTTCCCAAGTTCCTCACTTCCATGTCCCATTATTTTCTTATTAATTACAACTATATAGTTTTCATCCTTAACCTGCAGAGCTTCAAATACAGAACTAGAAGCTTCCCTTTCAATAGTTATTTTATATACGCCTTCCTCTTCAGTACTTTCTACCTTATAATTTTTTTCTTTAGCAAATTCAATCACCTTATCTGCATTTTCCTTCTCTGTTACAAGGAGATTTACTTTTTCTTCCTTTTCAAGGGCACGTTTTGCCTGTACCACAGGAATAACACACCTGTCTTTTGCTGTATCTATGAAATCCTCTTTTTCAGATTCCTTTTTAGATATAGTGACTACATATTCCTGACTGCTTATTTCCTTTACATCAATACCATATCCTGACTGTTCTGCCAGTTTTCCTAAATTCTGTGTAGCTGTGAAGTTATCTACTGTCGTCTCCACTACATCATATTCTTCCAGAAGTTTCTTTGTCTTGACTACGGGAAGCGGACACGCCATCCCCTTTGCATCTAGCTTATATTTTTCCATAATGTTTCCCTCCTGTTTTGCTTTAATTATTTATTATTTCTTTAAAAATTTTCTTTTTTAATGATAATCCCGTATTTTAAGCTGCTATATACTTATTGTCTGCTTATTTTTATCTATAAAAAGCTTTCTGTCTGCCAGCCTCTCTGCCTGTTCAATATTATGCGTCGTTAGTATTATTGTATATTTTTCTGATAACTTCTTTATTAAATTTTCTATTATTATAGAATTTTCATTATCTAAAGAAGAACATGGCTCATCAAGGATAAGGATATCAGGAGAGGTAGTGAGCATTCTTGCTATACAGAGTCTCTGTTTCTGTCCTCCTGAAAGATTAACTGCAGGCATTTTAAGGCTATCCTTTAGTTCATCATACAGATTTACAGCCTTTAAATACTCCTTTACCCGTTCATTCCTGTCTTTTATCTTACCTTCATAAAATTCTATTGGATAAAGAATATTTTTTTCGACAGATAGTGGAAAAGGCTGTGAATCCTGAAATAAGGTTGATATGCTCCGTCTTATTTCTATCAGTTTCATTAAACTCATGTCTCTTCCTTTAAAAGATATCTTACCTGTATACTCCCCTCCATTTTCCTTCAAGAATCCGTTGATTAATGAAAGAAGAGTGGATTTACCGCACCCTGACTGTCCCATAATACAGACTATTTCATTCTTTAATATACCTATATTTATATTTTTCAGTATTTCCCTGTTTTCATACCTTATGTTTACATCTTTTATTTCCAATATATTCAACTATTTTCCCTCCAGCATTGCTCAGTATAATTTCAGACAGCACATGTAAAATTATTAATATACATATTAATACAAAAGCTGTTGCATAAGCCTTTCCGTGCAGAGAAGTCTGTCCAAGAAGCATATTCAGATGGAAGGGAAGAGCCATCACCGGCTGAAGAAGTTTATCTGAACTTCCCCCTGTAAATACTGCTCCTGTCAGAAGTATAGGTGCTGTAGCCCCTATAGCATGACTCCCTGCCAGTATTGCTACTGATACAATATCCCTTATTATTATGGGAAATATGAGTTTTCTGCACATGTAGTCCTTGTCTATGCCTAACGAATTGCTTTCCCTTATTATTTTTTTATCTATATCCAGAATCATTCTCTCTATATGTCTTTCTGTAAAGGGAAAAACCATTATTCCAAGAGAAATACCAGCTGTCATCATACTTCTAGGCACATTTAAGGTAACTATAAAAAATCCATATACAAATAATCCGATTATTATAGAAGGTATTGATGATATACACTGTACTACTAGACCGATACCTGTAAATATTATTTTAGAGTTACAATAAACAGTCCTGTAGATTCCACAGCTAACTCCAAGAAACAATGAAAATATGATTGATATAGCCATGAGAAATACCGAGCCTTTAATGGCATTTCTTATTCCCCCTTCTTTCCCAGGAGGTATGCCCTCCGGATTTTTCAAGAAGAAATCCACATTAATTTCAGAAATTCCATTTATTATTATAAAATATACAATATAACATGCTGTGAAAACAACAGTAGTTGCACATATGTAAATTAATGCCTTTATTATTATATCTTTATTTCTCAATAGTCATTCTCCTGTTCCTGTTTAATATGAAAAAAGCTATATTTATTATCATAATAGACATCAACAATATAAATCCTGAAGCAAAGAGTGCAGAATAATGTCTACTTCCTACTTCACTCATCCCTATCTCCAATGCTATAAGTGCAGGTATAGTTTCAGCCTTCGACAAGATATGCGGTGTTTGCGGAGAATTTCCTATTACCATCATCACTGCCATCGTTTCCCCGGTTGCCCTTGCAAAGGAAAGCAGAAAGGAATTTATTACTGAGTGTACAGTTTCCTTCAGGACTAGTTTAAAGATAAAATACTCCCTTGTTACTCCAAGTGAATCAGAATCTTTTCCATATTTTTTCTTAATTTTTTCCATGCTTCCTATGCACCCTGAAACAAAGAAAGGTACTATCATTATTGACAGTACAACTGCTCCTGCCAGTACCGATTCTCCTGTGGACATTGAAAATATATCTTCTATACTTTTTAATATGACTATCATTCCAAAAAAACCGTATATTATGGAAGGTATTCCTGAAAGGATATTTATAACCCATACTAATATTTTTTTAACAACACCTTTAGAGTAAAAACATATATAAAGGGAAAAACCATATGAAAACGGAAAGGATATAATACATGCCAGTAACGAGATATAAAATCCTGCATATAAAATATTAAATATCTGAAAACTTTGATTGAATTCAGTTGCCCTCCATTTATTCCCAAATATAAATTTCAATATACCTTCTTCCTTAAAATAAGGAAGTGATTCCATAAAAATATAAAATAGTAATACTAATAAAATAAGCATTGACAATGTTGTAAGAAGATATACTAAATATCTAAAAGTATTTTTCAATTTTTTACCTCACTGTCTGATTTGAACCTGTCCTTTCTTAAGCCCTGCTAATCTGAAACTGGAATAAATCCCATTTCCTTTATAGTTTTCTTACCTTTTTCAGATTTAAGCAAATCTACAAATATTTTTTCAGTTTTTGTAAGCTCTCCATTCTTAATTATTATTAGAGGTCTAGAAATATAATATGACTTATTTAGGATATTCGCTTCTGTAGGTTCTATGCCATCAACTTTTAACGGTACAAGTTTCCCTTTATTCTGATTTGTTATACCAAAAGATGCATAACCTATGGCATTCTTATTTTCTATTATTTTTGATACCAAAGCCCCCATTGTAGGTGCCTGTATTGCATCTTCCCTCACTGCTTTTTCTCCCATTATCTGTTTTTGAAATACTTCATGTGCTCCACCACTTAAATCACGAGTTACAACTACTATATCATCAGCAGGTAAGGAAGAATCAAGTTCATTCCACTTTTTATATTCTCCTGAAAATATTTTTATAATTTCATCCTTTGTTATGTTTCCACCTTTTAGCTTAATATATTTATTTTCAGGATTTACTGAGACTGTTAAGGCATCCATTCCTAAAGTTACTATTTTTATATTTTTTATTTTCTCTTTCTCCGTATCCTTTACATCCCTTGCAAGCATTCCAAAATCAGCTACTCCATCTACCACAGCTTTTACACCTGCTCCGGAACCTCCTGCTGATACATATATCGTAATATTTTCATTAGGCAAGGAAGAGTCTGCCTTATCCCACGTAACATACTCTTCAATAAACGAAGTTGATATCTTACTTATAACCGGTGCCAGCGTAGAGGAACCACTAAAAGTTATCTGTGACTTAACATCAGACTTTTTCCCTGTATTCTGACCTGTTGCTCCTCCTTCCTGTTTCTGCTTATTTCCACAGCTTACTGCTGATATCAGTAACATAATCATTGCTGATATAATAATCAGTGCCTTTTTCATTTTAATCCTCCTGTTTTGTTTTTATAATCTATTCCTACACTAAACTGTATCCTGTAATTAAATTCATACATTAAATACAATCACAAGCTGTATTACAGTACTATGATATCTTTTTCCTGTCTTTCTATCACTTTTCCCACTACTGCACTTTTAATTTCCAGTTTATTAAGTTTTTCCAGCAATCCGTATGCTTCTTCTTCAGGAAGGCTTATTAAAAGTCCTCCTGATGTCTGTGGATCATAAAGTATCTCTTCCAGCGGGAAATCCTTTATCCTGAAGTCAACCTTATCCTGAAGATAGTTCCTGTTAAGCTGTCCACCTGCCGTAATTATAAAATTTTCAGCACATTTATAAGCTTCCGGTAGCATAGGGACATTTTTAGAAAATACTTCTGCTGAATAATTGCCGTCCAGCATTTCAACAAGATGACCTAGAAATCCAAAACCGGTTATGTCTGTACAGCTGTTAACAGAATATCCCTTCATAGTTTCAGCGGCATACTTATTAAGTGTTGTCATCTGTCTTATACAAGTTGCAAAAGTTTCTTCAGAACACTCTCCTATCATGTGGGCAGAGTTTATTATACTGACTCCAAGAGGTTTAGTTACTATGAGCATATCCCCAAGATTGCATCCATTGTTCCTCAGAATCTTATCAGGATGGATAATTCCTGTAACTGACAGACCGTATTTAGGTGTATTGTCATGGATGGAATGACCTCCTGCAAGAACTCCTCCTGCTTCATGGACCTTTTCAGCTCCCCCCTTCAGAATCTGATGCAATATTTCCATATCCATATTTTCTGGAAATGCTACTATATTCAGGGCAGATATTACTTCCCCACCCATAGCATAGACATCACTGAGAGCATTAGTTGCCGCAATCTGTCCATAAAGATAAGGATCATTTATCATTGTAGTAAAGAAATCCAACGTCTGGATTACTGCCTTATCGTCTGATATCTTGTATACTGCTGCATCATCTGATGACTCATATCCTACAATCAGATTTTCATCCTTCTTCTTAGGAAGATCCTTTAGCAGGTCTGATAGGGCTCCCGGCCCGATTTTAGAGTTTCAGCCACCACATACTATCATACTTAACTTCTTATCATTCATCTCTTTTATCCTTTCAGTAGATTAAAATAAAAGAAGCTGTCTGAAGAGAAACTTTATTGTCATAGTTGCTGAATGAACAAAAGACAATAGGCACCTTTTCTAGACAACTTCTAAAAATTATTTACTTAAAAACAATAAAGAATATCGAATACTGAAATAGTAATATATTTATATTTTCAAGTCAATTCATAAAAGTTGGCGGGAATGTGTGGGAATCGAACCCACCTAAGAGGCTCCTAACCCCTCACACCGGTTTTGAAGACCGTAGAGCACACCAGAACTCATCCACTCCCCTGCAACATTATAATTATACAATATAAATTTCAGAAATGCAACATCCTTTACATTGCTTATTTTTATATTATTTCATCATTTCATATATTTCATTAATTTTTATACTGTTTTCATCCACTATTTTTAAAAGACTGTCCTTCAATTCAATTTCACTGCTCCATGCCATACCACATCCTGCTGATATTTCCCTCGGTACCGGAATCAGCTTTCCCTTTATATGATTTTTCCTACACGCTTTCTCCATTTTCAATGCTTCTGAAGTAGTAGTAAAAGTCACTATAACTTTCATTGTCTTCCTAAACATTTTCTTTTCCTTTTTTTATTCCTGTAAACCCTATTATAAGCAGGACAGCTATACATACGAATATTGCAATCTGACCGTTTATTCCAGGTCCTCCTGCAGCAGCAGGTGCCTTTTCAGTAGCCTTAGCGGCAGCAGATGCAGCAAGCTTAAAGTTATGTGCCATTGCCGCTCCCACAAACATTCCCAGAACAGCAGAAACAGAATCTATTGACCCCTGCCCTGCCAGCACAAGCTGTCTTAAAGGACATCCGCCAAGCAGTGTTCCGGCAAGACCTACGACATACATTCCAAGGATATTCCATATAGTCTGTGGATGGGCTATTGGTCCATAAGGTGCTATTTTAAACTGCCCTGTAGCAATATTATATACTAATACTACAAGAAACATTCCAAATATCGGAGTTATCATTTCAAAATTCTTCATAAAGAATAGGTTCCTGAAACTTCCTGTAAAGCACATTCTCGTCCTTTGAGCCAGTATACCAAATAAAATTCCTCCTATAAGGGATATCATAAATGGAGCATGAATGCTTCCAGGACCTTTTGAACTTGCCACAAAAAATGTTGTAGTAACACTCAATACTAGAAGTATAACCAGTATCAGAGGAAATACATATCCTGTTTCCTTTCTGATTTCTTCTTTCTTTCCAAGTGAGTATCCCTTCTTTAAAAATAATATACCTGTACCCACACCTAATGCCAGTCCTACAAGTCCCACATATGCACTTATATCGCCTGCCGCCATACGTAATACCATTCTTGTAGAACATCCTAAAAATACTAATGCTCCTATAACCATTGCTATCCCACCTGCAAATCTTAACATCAGTGAAGAAACTGAACTTGAAGTTGACTTGTACTCTCCTGTAAATATTGAAATTGCAAGAGCTCCTACAATAATTCCAACTATTTCAGGTCTGAAATACTGGACAGGGGCTGCATTATGCCATTTCATCGAACCTGCTATATCCCTTATGAAACAAGCCACACATATTGCCATATTTTTAGGATTTCCTGACGCTGCAAGCATTACTGCAACTAATCCTGCCACAATTCCCAAAACAAATATTCCCTTTTTAGAATTTAAAAAACTCATTACATTCACACTCCTGATTTAATTAAATTTTCAATTACCTTCTTAATAAAAAATTTTATTAAACTTCTTCTGATATTTCCTTTAAGGCTTTTATTGCCGTCTCAACTTCCTCTTCTGTATTAAAATAAGAGAAGCTGAACCTTACTGCACCCTGTTCTTCTGTTCCCAAGGATTTATGCATCAGAGGGGCACAATGTCCTCCTGCCCTTGTTACTATTCCATAATCTGAATTAAGTATATCACATAAATCTCCCGAATCAATATCTGCTAAATTTAATGTAACTATCGGTGTCCTTACTATTTTCCTTTCATTTTCAAAGAAGTTGCCGTATATCTTTATTCCCTTTATATCTTTAATACCTTCATAGAATTTCCACATCAGCTTATTTTCTTTTTCATGTATGTTTCTTATTCCTGTTCTATTTATATATTCTATTCCAGCTTTAAGACCTATTATCCCATGACCGTTCAAGGTTCCTGCTTCCAGTCTTTCAGGCATATGCTGCGGATGTTTCTCATTATACGTCTCCATCCCGCTTCCTCCCGTTTTAAGCGGATTCACTTCTATACCTTCCCGTACATATATTCCACCTGTTCCTTGGGGTCCCATCAGACCTTTATGCCCTGTAAAGCAGAGGATATCAACATTTAATTTTTTTACATCTACAGGAATTATTCCTGCACTCTGGGATACATCCAGTATAAAATATAGACCGTTTTCCCTACAGAATTTCCCTATATTTTCTACATCCAGTATATCTCCGGTCAGATTAGATGCATGGGTACATATAAATGCCTTTGTATTATTCCTGAGATATTTTTTCATATCTTCATTATTAAATTTAAATACTTCCTCTTTTTTCAGAAAAGTTATTTCAAGTCCCTTTTCCCTTAATTCATAAAGAGGTCGTAATACCGAATTATGCTCAACTTCAGTAGTAATCACATGATCCCTTTCTGTAAGCAGACCTTTTATGGAAGTATTCAAGGCTTCTGTTGCGTTTAATGCAAAGGATATACATTGGGAATTTTCCCCGTTAAAAAAAACTGATATTTTTTCCCTTGCATCAAATATTATTCTAGCTGTACTTATTGCCGCTTCATTTACCCCTCTTCCGTTATTTCCCATATGTCTTAATCCATAAACAACACTTTCAATAACTTCTTCAGGCTTATAGTAAGTTGTAGCGGCATTATCCAGATATATTATTTTATTTTCTTTCATTCATCCACCTACCTACAATGTTTTTCCCTTAAAATTCTTGAAGCTGTCACCATAGATTCTATCTTCTTCTCAATGATCTCAAGTGGATTCAAAGGACGTCTGGAGAAAGTTGCAAAACCACAGTCAGGATTTAACCATATTTTTTCAGGCGGAAGATAGTTAAGCACTTTTTCTGCCTGTTCAACTATCTTTTCAGGCGTTTCTATAACCGGACTTCTCGGATTCAGACATCCCAGTCCAAGATGGATTTTTCTTTTCAGGAAGTTGTTCTGAAAAAGCTTATCTACCTCTCCTGCCCTAGGAGTCGAAAATTCCAGTGCCAGCATATCTACATCCTGCTGATCAAAAAAATTCCCAAGCCTGTCATAAGCACCCTCCAGCAATACAGTTTCATCTACTGTCCAGTTTCCTCTGCATACATGCATCGCACTTAATACATTTTCATGTTTTCTTATCTCTTCAAATATTGGCTTTAATAAATCATTTACAAATTGCAGTTCCCGATCAACCTTGACCTTTTCAGAAAGGGCTCCTCAATAAAATGAAGCATCACTCTTTTCCTTTACAAATACTACTTCTGATAATATAGGTTCATCTATCTGGATTACTGCTGCCCCCATTGAAACTATCCTCCTTATTTCATTAAGAAGCAGCTTGACTACATCTTGTCCCAGTTCCTTCCTATTCCTGTAGAATTCCTTTGTAAGACTTTTCTGCCACATGGATCTTGTGAGAAGATAAGGGCTTGGAAGGGTTGCTTTAAAAGGTTTTTTACTGTTTTCCCTTAAAATTTCAAGTTCTCCTGAATCCAGTTCTGCTTCAGTGTTTATTTTTCCGATACAGACCGGACTGTTCATGCTGTTATCTGAAGCATCCATTTTTTTCAGGCTTTCATCAAATCCTTCTGAACATTCAGTCAAGGCTTTTATTTCCTCCATTGACATCAGTTTGACTCCGCTTACATGCTCTGCCACATAACTCATATAATTATCTCTAGCCAGTTCACCGCTTACTATTACATCTAAACCTGTCCTATCATATAATTCTATAAGCTTCTGTGTTTCAGTATACACCAGCTTCCGATATTCAGGTAACAGACTTTTATCAAGTTTCATCTTTTCCTTCAATTCAAGAAGTTCCCTGGATCTGGGCATACTTCCCATAAGTGTTGTTGTAAAAGGAAGAAATTTCTTATCCATTAAAATCACTTTCCCAAATTATGGCTCTATTACAGAGTCACTTGATGAAAATATATCTACTACTTCACTCATAGTCGTAATTCCTCCGACTTCCATGTCGTCTGAAAGTTCATAATAGTCTACACATATTCCACATGAAAGGATTTTTACTCCTTTTGCTTCAAGGTCTTTTAAATCTTCAAGGCATATTGAACCTGTAGCAGCAAGCCTTACTCCTTCTCCATAGAATATAATGTGCTCAGGAAGATTTTCCTTAGTTGTCAGTGTATGCAGAAAACCTTTCATAAGATTCTCAGTAAGAGCTTTTTCTCCTATTCCCATACTTGTTCCTTTGATAACTACATCATACTTTTTAGCCATCTCAATCATCTCCTATATAATTATTTTATTCCTGTAATATTTATAAGGGCTTTTTAAGCCCCCATAAATAATTCAGGTTAATATACTATTAAAATCAATACACTTCCAGTTTCTATTCTGATTTATATGGAATCTGGTTATCTTCAATCAGCCTTTCAGCCACATACTCAGTTACATTTCCTGTTATTGCTACACAATGTTTTTTTCTTTCAGGGCTTTTAAATTCATCACCTTTCCATTGCCTTGTCATTACACGGCAACAGCATGAACCATAATCTTTTATTACATGGTCATGAAGTCCTTTAGATTCTTCAAACATTTTTTCCTGCATTGCTTCACCCTGAGTCCTTCCATAGACTATACCTAAAGCCATCTGACCTCCTGAAACTGCTCCACAGAGACATCCTGCCTTTCCCATTCCTATCGGGAATCCACTTGCCATCTTTACCACATCTGGATGATAGGGCTGTCCCAGATAATTATTTATTACTGTAACAACTGCCTCACTACAGAAAAATGTCCCGCTGGCAAATAACTCTTCTGAATCCTGCCTTATTTTCTTAATCAGTTCTTCCTTTGTGTATTGTGTTGTGTCAATCTTTTCACTCATTTTTCCTACCTCCAAAATTTTATTTTATATTTTATTAAATATTTTTATCCTCTACAAGTTGCATTAGGTTTCTTTTCAATTTTTCCATAGTTATTTCTTGAATCAGGTTTCTGCATATTTCCTGGTGCACCTACCTGTACAGGATTTTTCGGATTCATCTGCCATGCATTCCATCCGCCGTCATAAACGTACGTATCTTTCCATCCTGCCATCTGTGTCATGAACCAAGGTATCGAAGCTCTCCATCCTGTTCCACAATAAAATGCCAGCTTGTCTCCTTCAAGTATTTTCTGTGTTTTCCAAAGTTCGAATATTTCCTTAGGATTTCTTAAAGTGCCGTCCGGATCCAGATAATCCGACATATTTGAAGCATCCACTCCGGAGAATCCCCAGATTGCCCCTAACGGTTCCCCTTTACCTGGAATATAGTCATATCCGCTTATCTGCCCTGTATACTCTTCCCACGAACGGTTACTTATTAACTTTAATCCTTCCTTCTGCATTTTTATAGCATCTTCAGGCATCTCTATTACATATTGAGGATTTGCAGGTATCTTATCTACCCCGAATTTTGTTTCAGGAGCAGGAGTATTTATCTTTGATTCCACAGAGAATCCGTCATCCTTCCATCTTGCAAGATTTCCGTTTAATACCCTCACATCCTTAACTCCCATCCATTTCAGAGCCAGGAATACACGATAAGCAGCAGAATGGTCATCTGAATAAAGTATTATCGTCTTATCAGCTGTAATTCCCGCTTTAAGAAGGTTACTTTCCACCACTTTAGGATCACTGAAATTCCATACAGGTCCATTTTCTACCCAGTCAGTATTAAAATGATAAGCTCCTGGAATGTGTTCCTTCTTATAACCTTCTGCTTTTTCTAATGGTCCCCACGAAACTTCAAATACCATAAACTTGTCAGATGTGTAAGTTTCCGGTTTTTTCCCTTGCATAACTTCATTTACCCATTCAGGTGAAACACTGAAATGAAAATTAGGAAAGGATTCCATAGGATTCTTGTCATCATTCGCATAATCTTTAAATCCGTCAAATATCTTTGTATTATAACCTCTAGCTGCAAACTCACCACTTATACAGTTTAAAGTATCCCTGTCAGTACCATAGAATACTACTGTCTTATCCTTTGTTATACCTTTTGCACCTACATAGCTTTCAAATTTATCTTCTTCAATGTAGTCAAAGATATCACAGTTAAACTGGACTGCACCTTTTATATGTCCACCTCTTTTTACATCCTTCTGTTTAAATCCGTTATAAAAACTGTCATCCCTGTTATCTACAAATACATATTTAGGATTATCCAGATTCTTAATTACTTCATCAATTTTTATTTCTCCTACCGTCTTTTTATTTCCACATGCAAGACACATTATGAAGATTGCTGTCATTACTAGCATTGTTCTAATTTTCATTATCTTCTCCTTATTGATTTAAATTTTTAGTATTTGTAAAACTCTTAAAATACTGATGATACAGTATTTTCCAGTTTTAATTTTCTAGCTTTTATCCACTTTTCTAATCTATGGCATCAAAATCTCATTTAATCTTAAAAAAGTGCATTTTTTTTAAAATTTCTAGACTTAAAATCATTTTTTAATGATATAGTTTAAAAATATTTTACTCCCTATAGCTGCTCCTATAAAAGCGGCTATTCCAAAAATCCATCCTGTCAAGGAAAAGGACATTACTGCCGAAAAGAATGCTCCTACATTACATCCTGAAGCTATCCTTGAGCCTACTCCCATTAAAAATCCCCCTAACACTGCTCCTACTATTTCCTTCCTGTTCCTTATTTTAGAAATCTTAAATTCTGAAGCAAAAAGCGAAGCCGTCAATGCTCCCAATATTATCCCTATATTTCTAAGGGAAGCTCCATTTTTTAATATAGGAATAAGGAGAGACCTCTTAAGTCCTGGATTTTCTATAAAATATTTCCATTTCGGTACATCTATCCCTAAAGAATAAAGCAGCTTTCCACCCCATACTGTAAAACTTCCTGAAACAACCCATGATGTTTCCAGTACAGCAATGTGTGTTAAAGCCAGTAATGCAAGTAATATTGCTCCTGTAGTATATGACCAGGGATTTATCATTATTTTCCTATAAAGTCTGTTTTCATCTAATCTTTCAAAAAATTCCATCATCTTCTCCGCTATTCTATCCTGTCTTTTCAATAATTATATTCCATTCTCCATTGGCTACATCTTCCACTGTCACTTTATGTCCTTCTTCTGAAGCCCATTTCGGCACATTCTTCATGGCACATGAATGATCCACATTGACAGTAAGGATATCTCCAACTTCCATTTCTTCCATCTTATCCTGAACTCTTATTAAGGGAGTTGGACAAGATTGCCCCAGACAGTCTAATGTATATTTATTCATTTTATCTTTTCCTCCTCTTTCTTTTTATGAATTTCTTCATTAACATGTATACTGAAAATATTATCAGAAACTGGACTAAGGCTGCTCCCCCCCATCCAATATAGTCAGGCAGGAACAATGTCACTTTAGATTTTGCAAAAAGAGGATCCAGATATCCCATTACTCCTGAACCTGTAATTGCTCCGATTATAAAGAAGAAAAAAGATATCCATTGCATCTTCATTCCTTCTCCCATTCGCATCAATGTACCTGAAGCACATCCGCTTGCAATGACCATTCCTATTCCAAAGAGAATTCCTCCTGCTACTGTAAGAGGGGACAGTGGATATACAGCATCTATTCCAGTCAGCCTTTTTCCCTGAAAATTCCATATAGTATTCAGAAGTACAACTCCCCCTGTTCCTATCGCTATTGCAAGTAAAAGAGCATTTGTAAGAGAATTTGTCCTCGTCATTATAGGATCTCTCAATGCTGCCGTAAAACAGAATCTGCTCCTTTGAAGCACTACTCCAAATCCTATTCCAAATAGGAGATATGTCACCAGTTTTACATCATTTAGATAGAAACTGAATGCCACAATTAGAATTACTAGGGCAATCCCTTTAGGAACCTGTGATTTTTTCTTAATATTACTGTTCATCTTTTTCTTTAATACGACCTTTCTTTATTTTCCTACTTATTTTCTGTAAATATAAATTTCAGGTATCTCACCAAAACGTATATTACTACAGCTACAGCTATGACTTCCTGAACTTTTACTATCATTGAAAGAATGCTGACATTCCCTCCTGATTTTTTAATAAATGCTGTCAGCATTTTCATTCCTAT
>JBHACQ010000008.1:0-4643 GCA_041854625.1 Leptotrichia sp.
ATAAGGGATTTCCTTAAATTCCTTAAAACACATTATTTTATTGTTTCCGTATATCCTTAAGGTTTTTATAATTTTTAATATAATTTCCTAAATAAGGGGCATATAAGCCCCATAATTCAGTTTATATATTATAAACAAGTTAATTTTTACCTGTTAATAATTCTATTGTTTTCCTATTGATTATCTGGTACTTCGTTTCATCTATAAATCTTGCATAGTTTCCTGATTTCCTAACTTCACCAAGTAATGCCTCTTTGTCCATTCCATACATTGCTGCTGTCTTTTCCACTTCATTACTGATTTCTTCTTCAGTTGCATCTATATTTTCAATTTTAGATATTTCTGATAATACAAGATCCGATTTTACTGATTTTTCTGCAGTTTCTTTCACTGTTTCCTTCATTTTTTCAATATCCTGTCCTGTCATTTCAAAATATTGATTTAAAGAAAGTCCCTGCATCTGAAGCTGCTGTGCGAATCTATTTATCTGGAACTGTACTTCCCTTTCAATCATTGCTTCAGGCACTTCAAATTCTGCAGCTGCAACTACAGATTCAACTACTTTTCCCCTATATTCATTTTCTATTCTTGCCTCTTCCCTTTTAGCAAGATTTTCCTTAGTCTTAATTTTCAGGTCTTCAAGTGACTCATATCCAAGTTCCTTTGCAAGGTCCTCATTCAGTTCAGCTTCTTCCTTCCTTTTAATGGAATTTACCTTTACCTTAAAGAGGGCTGGTTTTCCTTTTAAGTTTTCAGCATGATATTCTTCAGGGAAAGTAACATTTACATCAAACTCATCCCCCTTCTTATGTCCTACTATCTGCTCTTCAAAAGTATCAATAAAGCTTTTTGAACCAAGTGTCAAGTCAAATCCTTCTGCTTTTCCTCCATCAAAAGCCGTTCCATCTGTAAATCCTTCAAAATCAATATTCACAACATCATTTAATGCTGCTGCTTCATCTTCCCCAACTTCCTTCAACTTTCCTGCATTAGCTCTCATTCTTTCTATTTCAGCATCCGCTTTTTCATCTGTTACATTAAGTTCTTCTTTTTCCACCTGGATATTTTTATAATCTCCCAGCTTAATTTCAGGAAGTACAGGAATAGTAAATACTACTTCAATACTGTCAGCGTTATTTTCATATTTTTCCAGCTTAATGTCTGCAACAGGTGTCAATTTATTTTCCTCCACTGCCTTCCTGTATTCATCAGATATTATATGATTTAATATTTCTCCATCTATTTCTTTCTTAAACTGCTTTTCTAATACATCCTTAGGTACATGTCCTGGTCTGAATCCTGCCACTTTTGCACCCTTAAAATGTACAAGTACATGCTCCTTTAATTTTTTCAGTTCATCCCCTGACTTTATAACCTCTACTTCATATACTGTTTCTGATATTTTTTTTACTGTTGCCATTTTCTATCCTCCTAATTAATTTGTCATTTCTAATTAAAATCCTTTATTTTCAGTTCTATAAACAAATCAGTCCTTACTGATTTAAATATAGGTGTGTATATTATATCATATTTTTTATTAATATTTTTCGTTTTAAGCTTATGTCCTAGATTATATCCCACTACTGACATCATCCTCTGGTTTTTTCTTATAAATCCTTTAAAATGCCTATTATTTACACCAAACTTTGTAAAATTCTCAAACACAACATTTGAGTCAATAAAATTAGGTTCCTGGTTATCCAGTCCAAAAGGTGATAGACGGTTTATGTCTAGAAGCTTATTTTTATTTATTTCCTCTATACTCAGCCTGGAGTCTATGTGAAGTATTTTTTCTACACTTGATTTGTCAATTCCTGACAGTCTGTTTTTAAGATATTTTTCTATCTCCTCCAGATATTTTTCTGACACAAGGAATCCTGCTGCCAGATCATGACCTCCAAACCTTTCAAATTTATCTGCTGTCTCCTTCAATATATCGAAAATATTAAGTCCTTCTATACTCCTACAGGAAGCTTTCCCATACCCATTTTTTATGGATACCAGAATTACAGGAATATTGTATTTTATTGAAATTCTGGAACAGACAACTCCTATTACACCGGAATGCCATTTTCTGCTTTTCATGAAAATATATTTAGGCTTATTCAGTTTCTGAATTTTTTCCTCAATTTCATTATATATTTCCATTTCAAGATATCTCCTAATCTTGTTGGCTTTTTTCATTTCCTCAATTATAGCAAATATCTTAAAGTCATCTTCCTGAATAAAGAAATTTACCACCATCTTGGAATTATCTATCCTTCCCAGTGCATTAAATATTGGAGCAATATAGAAACCTATATCGCTCGTACTTATATTATTGGGATTTATCTTCAAGTAATTAATAATGTATTTCAGTCCCTTCACTTTTGTTCTTCTAAGATTATACAGCCCTTTTTTTATTATGAACCTATTTTCATCTGTCATAGGTACTACATCAGCTACCGTTCCAATCATGACAATATCAATATAGTCATAAAGTATTTTCTTGCTGGCTCCTGCCACTTCATAGACAGCTTCAGCCACCTTAAAGGCAACTCCTGAACCTGACAAGTTCTTATTTGGGTATCTCCTGCTTACTTTAGGATTTACAGTCAGAAAATCCATACCTTCAATTTCCTCTGTATGTCTATGATGATCAGTAATTATTACATCTATACCGCTTTCCTTAAAGAGAAGCATCTCTTCCTTTGAGGTTATTCCGGTATCAACTGTTATAAACAGCCCTGCATCCCTCTTTTTAAGATATTTAATCAGGTTATTGTTAATATCTACACCTTCATGTGCCCTATTGGGAATATAATAGTCTACATTAAGTCCCAGCTTCCTCAGTACAATAACGAGATAGGCGGTTCCTGATATTCCATCTACATCATAATCTCCATATATGACAATCTTTTCCTTTTTTTCCTTTGCTTCCATTATCCTGTCTACTACACTGTGCATCTGTTCAAAAAGGAAAGGGCTATATAATTCCTTCTCACTTACATTTAAAAATTTTTCAACTTCTTCTTTTGAACTAATTCCTCTATTAAGAAGAAGTTGAGTTATTAATTCACTTTCGTTAAATTCCTTTTTTTTATGTGCGAGATAATCTTCGTTATAGCTTTTTAATTCCCATTTCAAAATTACTCACTATCCTTCTGCTTTATCTCATTTAATATTGATGCTATCTTTATCCCATATTCTGTACTGTCATCCAGATGAATCCTAATTTCAGGTACAAATCTTACCGTCAGCTGCGATCCCAGTGATTTTCTGAAAAATCCTTTTAACTTCTCCAATTCAGTCAAGATTTTTTCTTTATTTACATTCTGATTCAGATCCAGTATTGAAAAAGTTAAATCCAGATATCTTCCATCTTTCGTAAGCTCTGACTTATGTACAGATACAAGATTTTTTATCTTATCATTTTTAACTTCTGTCAGAAGAAGCATTCCTATTATCCTGGAAATTTCCTTTTCCAGTCCTTTTTTTCTTCTTTCATTCATTTTTTTCACCTCATGATTTAATCATACTGTCAGAAACAAGTAAAACTATCTCGGTATTTCCTCTAAAATATAAGATTCTATAATATCTCCTTCTTTGATATCATTAAAATCTTTTATTCCTATTCCACATTCCTGACCCATGACAACTTCCCTTGCATCATCCTTAAACCTCTTCAGGGACTCAAGCTCTCCATCATAAATAATTATACCATCTCTTATAACCCTTATTTTTGAAGACTTGCTCACTTTTCCATCTACAACTACAGCTCCGGCGATATTTCCGACATTACTGATTTTAAATACCTGCTTAACTTCTATCCTTCCGAAATAAACTTCCCTATATTCAGGATCAAGCATACCCGTCATAGCCTTTTCTATTTCTTCAGTTACATGATAGATTACATTATAGTTCCTGATTTCTACTCCTGTCTTTTCTGCCTCATTTCTTGCAGGTGTTGTAGGCCTTACGTTAAATGCAATAATCAATGCATTTGAAGCTTCTGCCAGTTTTACATCCCCTTCAGTTACGGCTCCTGCACTTGCCTGAATAATATTTATCATTACCTTTTCATTATTCAGTTTAAGCAGTGATTCCTTTAATGCTTCAACAGAACCTTTTGAATCGGCCCTTATTATACATTTCAGTTCTTTAAGCTGCTGTTCTTCAAGTTCCTGTGAAAGGCTTTCCAGAGATATATGTTTTTTCTTGTTCTGCTCATTTCCTTTCTTTTCCTTAATAAAGTCTTCAACTATTTTCTTAGCCTGCTTATCATTATTTACAGCATACAGTACATCTCCCGCATTAGGTACATTATTGAATCCTGTAATCTCTACAGGCTGTGATAATCCAGCCTTATCTATTTTATTTCCTCTGTCATCAAGCATGGATCTCACTCTTCCATACGATTCCCCTGCAACAAATATATCTCCTATCTTCAGTTCACCTTCCTGGATTAATATATCTGCTACAGCTCCCATTTTAGGATCCAGCCTTGATTCTACTACTACGGCTTTTGCCCTTTTCTTAGGATTAGCCTTTAATTCCAGAAGTTCAGCAGTTATAAGTATTGTTTCCAGGAGTTCTTCCAGATTTATCTTCTGTTTTGCAGAAATTTCCACAAATTCAGTACTTCCTCCCCAGTCAGGTGCCAT
>JBHACQ010000009.1:0-5754 GCA_041854625.1 Leptotrichia sp.
GCAAAAGATGTAGTCCCTTCCAATAAATCATCAAAATTAGCTTCTATACCTACTGATTTAAGAGCTATCTTTACTAGCCTGTTCTTAGCTACAAAGTATTCAACTCCTGCTTCCCTTGCATTTTTTCTCAGTTCAGTATCTTCATTAACGTTGATTCCTCTATAATCAACAAACACCATTGCTTTAGCATCCTTCAGTTTGGCAGCCAGACTTTCAACTGCCTCTAGTTTTGATTGTGCTGGCAATTTGTTCACCTCCTCATATTAAAAACCTCTGAAACAAAAACAATAAGCCCAGAGGTATAGTAACGAAACATATATTATCTTCTAAAATATTTTCTATTATCATTAATTACCTCGGTAGGGTTTATGGAAATCTCCACCTACTGTCTTTGGTTATTTGTTTTATATTTAGTTTTAGTTATACAACTTATATTATTATACAGCATAATATAAAATAAATCAAGTATATTATTTTTTATTTTTACTTTGCTGAAAATGCTCCTGCTAATATAGGATCAACTTTAATTCCTGGTCCCATAGTTAACGAAAGAGCTATCGATCTTAGATATTGACCTTTTGATGCTGCAGGTTTTAACTTGATTATCTGATCCAATGCAACTTTAAAATTCTCAACAATCTGATCTTTATCAAAATTAACTTTTCCTATCGGAAGGTGAATTGAACCTAATTTATCTACCTTAAATGCAACTTTTCCTTTTTTAAATTCTGTAACTGTCTGTTCAATATTAGTTGTAACTGTTCCTGACTTAGGATTAGGCATTAACCCTTTAGTTCCTAGAGTTTTTCCTAATTTCCCTAATTTAGGCATCATATCAGGAGTCGCTATTACTAAATCAAAGTCAAGCCATCCTCCCTGTATTTTTGTTATATATTCATCATCTCCAGCAAAATCTGCCCCTGCATCTAATGCTTTCTGTATATTTTCTCCTGAAGTTATAGCAAGTATTCTTACAGTCTTTCCTGTTCCGTGAGGCAGAACTACAGTTCCCCTTACCTGCTGATCCGCATGCCTAGGATCTACTCCTAGCCTTATTGCCAGTTCAACAGTTTCAACAAATTTAGCACTCTTTGTTTCAAATACAAGCTCTAAAGCTTCCTCTGGAGTGTAAACCTTTAAATTATCTACTTTCTGAGAGATATCATTATATCTTTTTCCTCTTTTTGCCATTTATTATTTCCTCCTCTGTGGTCATTGGCCTTTTCAGCCTTCCACTCAATCTGATAATTATTACGTTTTCCTTTTTTCACATATTTAATCATATAAAAAGCATATAGCAAATTGTCATTATCTGAATTTCATTACTATTCAGATATTTTTATACCCATGCTTCTTGCAGTTCCTGCTATAGTATTCATTGCAGCTTCTACGCTTCCTGCATTTAAGTCAGGCATTTTTGTTTCAGCAATTTCCTTCAGCTGAGCCTTTGTTATAGTTCCTGCAACTTCTTTTTTAGAATTTCCTGCTCCTTTTTGTGTCTTCGCAGCCTTCTTTAATAAATCTGATGCAGGTGGTGTCTTTAACACAAATGTAAAACTTCTATCTGCATAAACTGATATTTCTACCGGTATTACAAATCCCATTTTATCCTGTGTCTGTGCATTAAATGCCTTACAGAATTCTGGTATGTTAACTCCGTGCTGTCCTAATGCAGGTCCTACCGGTGGTGCCGGATTCGCTTTCCCTGCATCTAATTGTAATTTAATCTTCCCGATTACTTCTTTAGCCATTTTTCCTCCTCTGTGGTAATTGAATTTTTAAAATCTCCCACTTTTCTTTCAAATTGAAATTAAATTAATAGTCTGTCTTTTCTACTTCTCCATATTCCAGTTCTACAGGTGTCAGTCTTCCGAAAACTTCAAGCATCACAGTAACTCTTCCATGTTCATAATCAATTGAAGATATTTCTCCAACCTGATTAAAGAAAGATTCATCTTTCACTACTACTTTTTCTCCTATTTTCAGGTCAATATTGAATCTTCCACCATCACCTTGAGATTCTACACCTATTTTAGCAAGCAGTTCAGATGCCTCACTGTCAGATAACGGTATCGGATCACTTCCAATCCCTACAAAACCTGTTACACCATTAGTATTCCTTATTACATACCACGCATCACTGTCTACACGGTATCCTAACCCCAAATCATTTTCTTCTCTCACCGACAGCATTTCTACCATTACATAGCTGGGAAAAAGTTTTCTAGGTACTTTTACCATTTTCCCTCTTTTTTCCTCAAGAACTTCCTCTTCAGGAACCAGTATACGGAATACCCTGTCAGTCAAATTTAGTGACTCTATTCTTTTCTCCAAGTCTGTTGCGACTTTTTTTTCATAACCGGAATAAGTATGAATGATGTACCATTTTTTTTCATAGGTAACTTCATCACCACTTACTTCCATATTTAAATTTTCCGTCACCTTACGCGCCTCCTAAAAAGCTTTTTAAAGCATTTGTAATTTTCGTAAGTATAAAATTAAAAGCCGTATCGAAAAGAAGTGTATACAATGCCACAAACACTGTTATAAGCAGGACAATCACTGCCACATGAAAAACTTCTATTTTGGGCGGCCAATATATTTTTTTATACTCTTCACGTAAATTTCCAAAAGCTTTCCCTAAATTAAATTTACTCATAAACATCTCCATAAAAAATAAAATGGCAGGCCAGACAGGAATCGAACCCGTAACCCTCGGTTTTGGAGACCGATGCTCTACCAATTGAGCTACTGACCTATTTAATAATTCTTGCTATTTAACTTCTCTATAAAGAGAATGTCTTTTAAGCACTGGATTATATTTTCTCATTTCTAATCTTTCAGGATGAGTTTTTTTGTTTTTAGTTGTAACATAATGTCTCAACTTTGTTTCAGTGCATTCTAAAATCACTTGTACTCTCATGTCTTCTATCCCTCCCAATAAATATTGGTATTACCAGAATAAACTAGCTTGATTATATTACCATAATTTCTCTTTAATGTCAATACCCTTTAAGATTTTTTTTCATCTGAAACAAATTATGCTTAAAATGTAGATACAGGTCGTTTCAAATATCTTCCTTCTCTTTTTATCTGCCTTTAGCAGCTTCACAGGATACTGATGCTGAAACAGGACATTTTATCTTATATCCCCTACATAATCGTTTATTACCTTTATACTCTCAGAATAGTTTACTGTAATATCTTCTTCATTTTCAGATATTAGCTTCACATATCCATTGCCGTTTCTTTTCAGAAGTTCTTCAAGCATACTGCTATTATAGTTTTCCAGATTATTCTGCGTAGTTTTTCTGCCGATATATAATATTACGTCAAAATGACTGTTTCTTATGAAATCTTTTATTACAGGATGCTCCTCCCCTCCACTATAATTTTTATAGTATGATTGAAGCTGTGTAAATTCAGTATCTATTACAACAAGTTTGTGAGCATTTTTTACTGCTTCTTCTATTTTCTGATTATGTCCGTATGCAATCTTGCTGAAGTCATCATACTGTATATTATCCTTATTCCCCTGCAGCACTTCCTTAATATATTCCTTCCTGTATTCCTTCACATAAGTTGTATTATAGTAATTTGCAAGCTTGTGTGTCAGATTTGTCTTTCCTGAAAACTCTTCTCCTACAACTGCAACCTTCAGAATAAAGAATTCCCTGACATTTCTTGGTATAAAATACCAGTTTTTATATGGATTTTTACGTATTTCTGTTGCACTTATATGAAAGTTGCTTCTTGGAGTGTCTATTGTTCTTATTTCAAGATTTTCATTAAATACATCTTCAGAATCTGTAAGGTCTGTGAAATTTTCTTTATAATTCTGGATATCCTGTGTTTCATTTGTAAATATTACATCTATTTTTATATTATTCTGAATCAGCATCTCCCTGACTCTTCCGCTCCATCCTTTCCATCCTGTAGGATAAGGAGGTATCCCGTCCTCTGAAAGATGCAGGACCTTTATATTTCCCTGATGTTTGAATGTCTGGGTAACAAATCTTATCCTGTCTTTCACTGTAGGCATCTTTTTCATCGAAGACTCCCTGAAAAGCCGTTCATCCCTCTCATCATCAGTACATACTACGACATATAGTTCATCTACATAGCCACTTGCCCTTTGGATAAAATCTACATGACCTATATGAAGCGGATAAAATTTCCCAAAAATCATTCCTTTTTTTATTCTTCGATCCATATTTTTTCCCTTTCAACTTTTTTTTCTGACTCGTCCATTATATTTACATTTGAAATTGCATTAAACTTTTTACTTATTTTATTTGATGTAGTTGTTATATCCTTTACATCCTTTGTTATTTTTTCAATATCTTTCTCAAGGGCATTCCATCTTGTCTGATATCTGTTAAATTCTATATTCAGTTTTGCAAGTTCCTGTTGAATTACTCCTGCATATTTTTCCCTTTCAATATTTGTCAGTATCATCTGTATTGTTGTCAATACAGAAACTAAAGTGGTAGGGGATGCTATCCTGACATTCTTCCTATGGGCATATTCTATTATATCTGTGTGATAGGCATTTATTTCTGCAAATATAGCTTCAGCTGGCAGGAACATTATTGCCTGTTCACTAGTTTCCTTCCTTATGATATATTTTCCTGAAATATCATCAATATGTTTCTTAAGGTTAGATGAAAAGTCCTTCATTGCTGCTGACCTTTCTTCCACTGTCAGTTCCATATCATACATCCTACGGTAGTTTTCAAGAGGAAATTTAGAATCTATTACAATATTCCCAATAGGCTCAGGAGTGAACAATACTGCATCAGCAACTGTATTATTTGAGAGCTTGTATTGTTTCTGATACACCTTATCATTCCTTTCCCCAAAAATCGAAGACAGTATCTGGTAGAGCTGAACTTCCCCAAATATCCCTCTGCTCTTCTTATCTGTCAGGACATCCTGAAGGGAAACTACATTACTTGAAAGAATTTCAATCTTTTTCTGGGCTTCATCTATCTTTCCAAGCCTTTCAAGTACATTTCCAAATGTTTTTGTAGTTTCCTGGAAGCCTTTAGACAGCCTTTCTTCAACTTTAGCATTCATCATATCAAGCCGTCCCTCAATCTTCTTATTTAAGGTTTCAAAATCATCATTTATACTTTTTTTAAACTCATCCTTAAATTTATTTATATTACCAGAAAGCGACTGAGTATTTTCATTCAGTACGATTCCCAGCTTCTGGCTAAAATCATTAAACCTTACCAGGAGCTTTTCATTATTTCCTGAAAGTTCACGGTTTAAATCTGCAATTCCCTGTAAAAGATTATTTCTTGCATTTAATGTTATTGTTCTTTCCATTTCATTTAATTTCCTCGTACTTTCTACCACATTTCTTTCTGTATTCACCATAAGTTCCTTCTCTAGCATACGAGACAGTTCTTCCTTAAAAAACAGCATTTCTTCCAACTGACGTTTCCTTGCCCTGAGAAGATATAGAAAAACTCCGGCTGTCAGTATTAGCAATATAATTATCATAATTTCTGTAAAATATCTCATTTCAACTCCTGATTTCTAATATTTTATTATTTTTCCCCCATATCTTTCAATAATGTATTATTTTTAAAGGAAATATTTTCCCTTATTTCAGACAGTATTCTTATATCTTCGCTGATAATAAAAAGATTTAAAGAAAACGGAAATCCCTATACATGCACAGAACTGTCTAAGAGGCTTGGGATGGAAGTGCTGTTTATAAAGGATATTTTATCTGAACTGGAA
>JBHACQ010000010.1:0-4468 GCA_041854625.1 Leptotrichia sp.
AGAATCACAAAGGACAATACTGTAATTGTTGATGGATTTGGAGAAAAGGAAAATATACTGGCAAGAGTAGGTCAGATAAAAAATGCTATTTCTGAAACAACATCAGATTATGACAGGGAAAAATTACAGGAAAGACTGGCTAAACTATCTGGAGGAGTGGCAGTAATAAAAGTAGGAGCTGCGACAGAAACTGAAATGAAGGAAAAGAAGTTAAGGATAGAAGATGCACTTAATGCAACAAAAGCAGCAGTTGAAGAAGGAATAGTGCCTGGTGGAGGAACTATCCTGGTGGAAATAGCTAAGGCAATAGAAAATTACAAGCTTGAAGGAGAAGAAGGTCTGGGAGTTGAAATAGTAAAGAAAGCACTTTATTCACCAATCAGGCAGATAGTTATAAACGCTGGACTGGATGCAGGTGTAGTAATAGAAAAAGTAAGAAATTCTGAAGCAGGAATAGGATTTGATGCTGCTAAGGAAGAATATGTGGATATGGTCAAGACTGGAATAATAGATCCTGCTAAAGTAACAAGGTCGGCAATCCAGAATGCAATATCAGTTTCTTCTGTTCTGCTTACGACAGAAGTGGCAGTAGCAAATGAAAAGGAAGATTCGCCTATGGGTGGAGGAGGAATGCCAGGTGGAATGGGCATGCCCGGAATGATGTAAGAAAATAGAATGTACGATAAAAATGTATAATTAAAAAATGATTTGTAAGAAAAAATGGAAAAACTTTTATGAGACATCAGTAAATTTTTATAGCTAATATTTACTGGTTTAAATAAGTTTTTCCATTTTCCTGTTACAGAAAAAATGATTCTGTTACATAAGCTTGTATTTCCTTTATGTGAATTTTCACAGTATACAGAATATAATAACTTTTCTATTATGCTCCGATAAATTTTAAAAATTCGTCAATCTGCATTCTTAATAATTGCTTATGCTCATCTGTAAGTACAAGAATTCCTGTTGCCCATGCTTCGGCAGGGATAATAAGTCCAGTTCCAGACTCATTCATAGGTTTCATACGAATATAACTTAGTAATTCTGAAAGATTCTTTCTGACAAATTTTGCAGCTGTAGATCCTGCTATTCCACTAACAGTAGCAGGTTTTCCATTAATAACTGTAGGTGTCTGGAAATCAGCCGGTTTTTCTGGACGTGATAGCCAGTCTAATAAATTTTTCAATGATGCAGGATATGATCCGTTATATTCTGGAGAAACAACCCATAATGCATCAGCCTTTTCTACCTGTCTACGGATAGAAGTAATTTCCGATGGAGTTGGAAATTCAGAATCCTGTTCCAGCAAAGGAATACCTCTATAATTGATAAAATCTACGTTTACTTTCTCTTTCAAGATTTCAGCTATATAATTAGCTATAGACTGATTAAAAGAATTTTTTCTGAAAGAGCCAACTACCATTAATACTGTTTTTTGTGCCATATTACTTTTCCTCCTGATTAATTTGTTTAAATTTTTTCAAAATATTGATTAAAGTCCGTTTTTCTCCAGATGTAAGAATACTATAAACTTTTTCAATTTCTTCTCTATGTCTGGGAAGGACGTCTTCAAATATTTTTTTTCCTTCTTCTGATAGTCCTACAATATAAGAACGCTTATCTGTAGAGGATAATTTTCGGTATACCCATCCGTTACGCTCCATATTTTTTAAGATTACAGTCATGTTTCCTGATGTTGAAAGTACAGTTCTAATCAGTTCAGAAATAGACATTTCTCCTTTTGTATAGAGTACGTCCAGGACAGAGAACTGGGGAGATGTAAGCCCCTTTTCCTTAAAATCTTTACCTACTTTTCCATTAATAGTTTTCATAGCCTTTTTCAACACAATCTGCAAATGGATGGATGAATTTCTTTTCCATTTAGTATCCATGTTTAAACCTCCAAATATTATCATCTGATAACTGAAATATATTATCACTAATTAGTGATAAAGTCAATAAAATTTGTATTAAAAAATTACGGATATAAATATTTAATAAAATATATAATCCGTAATTAAAACCTATTGTCTTATTTTATTTAAAATAGTTTCTGCAGTAGAGAGATTCATATGGCTTTCTTTAAGAAGAAGAGAGACAACTTCTTCTACTTCCTTCTCTGAAGCCCCTGCAAGGAGAGCCAGGGATTTTGCCTGGAGTTTCATATGCCCTTTCTGTATACCTGTAGTAACTAATGCCTTCAGGGCTGCAAGATTTTGTGCAAGTCCCACAGAAACAATGACAGATGCTAAAGTCTTGGCATCCGGATTACCTAAAATATTGAATGCTGCCTTGACAGAAGGATTTAATCCAATAGAACCGCCAACTGAAGCAATGTGCATGGGAAGGGTGAGGGTTCCGGATAATTTATTGCTATCCTTATTAAAAACCCATGTAGTAAGACCTTCATATCGTCCATTTTTACATGCATAGGCATGTGCTCCAGCCTCAACAGCTCTCCAGTCGTTTCCAGTAGCGATAGACACTGCATCAATACCATTAAAGATTCCCTTATTATGGGTAGAAGCACGATAAATATCTGCCTTAGCAAGAAGGCTTGCAAGTTGAATTTTTTCAGCAGTATTGATGGCTTCCTTTTTATCATTACTTAAATATCTTATATCTATTTCACAGGAGGAAGTCACTAAGGCCTCAGTGGCATAATTTGAAAGTATTGCCATGAGCACCTTTCCACCTGTAATATCTTCCAGTAAAGGTTTTATCCCTTCCAGCATTGTATTAATAATATTTGCTCCCATAGCTTCCTTGACATCAGCAATAAGATACACAGAAAGAAAGAGGGAGTTATTCTCTGTAAAGGTATCTATTTCTATACTTCTTGCTCCTCCACCTCTGGAAACGATGGAAGGATAAGACTTATCAGCAATATCTAAGATAAGTTCCTTATTTTTTAATATATTTTCAATAGCACAAGGAACATCAGGAATATCAAATAAAGTAAGATGTCCTTTCATATTCCGGTTATGAATTTCCGTATTAAATCCTCCTGATCTGGAAATGAGTTTTCCTGCATAGCTGCAGGCGGCTACGACAGAAGGCTCTTCAGTTACCATAGGAATAACAAACTCTTTATTATCTATAAGAAAATCAGGAGCAACAGAAAAAGGCAGTGAAAATATTCCTATATTATTTTCAGTAATCTGTTCTGCAAGTTCACAGGAAAGAGAAATATTATCTAGAAGAATTTCAGCTATATCCTGATCTATGAAGCCGTTTTCCCTTAAGATACTGATACGCTCAATACGGTTTTTTTTTGAAAATCCCAGCCAGATGTTTTTCAGTTGTTTCTTTTCAGTATTGTTCACTAAATATCACCTGTATCAAGAAAATTCTTTCGATAAATTCTTTTATGATTTTCTATCCGTTCCAGAATAAATAAGCTATTATCATTTATATCGTTAAATTCATAGTTGCCTTCTTCATCAGGGATGACATCATTGAAAAAGGTTTTCTCGTATTCTGATACAGTGAGTCTTTTTCTTTTATTGAAGTCCTCAGTCCGGTTTTCCTTTAAATTTTTCCTGAAATTTTCAGATAGTGTACCACTGAATATTTCACATACTGCACCACTACCATAACTGAAAAAGGCAATGTTATCTCCGCTTTTTAGTGTGGAACTGTTTTCCAGGAGGGAGAGCAGTCCCAGATAAAGAGAACCTGTATAAATATTACCTATTTTCTGGCTGTACACTATAGAAGAATAAAAGTTTGAAAGTAAAGTTTCTTTCATGCTTTCATCCATATTTTCAGATAAAATACTGTTTAATCCTTTTAATCCTAGTTTTGGAAAGGGCAGATGAAAACATACAGCTTTAAAATCTGAAATTTTCTTTTTATTACGTCTAGTAAATTCATCCCATGTAGTCTTTAGACAGTCAAGATACTGTTTTGTAGAAAAATGTCCGTCAACATAGGGATAAGGTGAATAGTTAGGACGCCAGAAATCCATGATATCTCTCGTCTGATACACATTTCCATCATTTAAGACAAGAATATCAGGATCCTTCTTTATAAGCATAGCACAGCTTCCTGCCCCCTGAGTAGATTCACCTGAAGTAGCAATACCATATTTAGCAATGTCTGAGGCAATTACAAGAACATATGATTCAGGATTCCTTTCAATATGGTTTCTTGCAAATTCTAGACCGGCAGTAGCACTGTAACAGGCTTCCTTAAGTTCTATACATCTTGCGAAAGGCTGAATATCCAGTAGATTATGTATAAAAATAGAGGCAGACTTACTCTGGTCAATACCTGTTTCAGTAGCTATAATAATCATGTCTATCTTTTCCCTGTCTTCTTCATTTAAAATCTTATATGCAGCAGAGGCTCCCAAAGTAACAATATCCTGTGTAGCTGGAGTGACTGCCATTTCAAGCTGCATCAGACCCTTGACAAATTTATTGGCATTTTCATTTCTTCCAATAGCTAGGTCAGTTATGTCAAG
>JBHACQ010000011.1:0-4085 GCA_041854625.1 Leptotrichia sp.
GTCAAAACTTTATATTGCAACTGACAAAAGTGGAAATGTAATGGGAGTAGACGGATTGCCAACTTCAGAATTACAGAATAAAGGTGCAATTATTGAAGTAGAATATAAAAAGTAGTAATATACTAAATAAAAAAAGAGGGCTAGATAAGGAATAAATAAAAATCCTTAATAACCTTCTTTTTTTTATATTATTTTTATTATCTGGCAGAAAAATCACAGATACTCCTTTTTTTGGAAACATCGTATAAAGAAAATTTCACTTTATTTTTTTTACCAATTTTATAAGGAAATCTGTAATTTGAAAATTTCTGTGCATCCTTTTTTAAATTAGTAAAATAAAAGTACTGTTCATTTTCATTTATGGAAAGATCCAATTCTGCAACATCAACATTCTGTGTATTATTATTGGAAATGTTGTGGAAGATGTTAAGTGTGGCAGTATACTTGCCTTGTGCCTTTCGTGAAATAACTAAAAAAACAAGCTGTCTATCCGCAAGATTAGTACAAGTCCATCTTGGTCCTGATAAACTGTTAAAAACAGGATTAGAAAATGCAAGGCATGTAAACAGTAAGGATAATGATAATTTTTTTCATTATATCAACTCCTTAAAATAGGTTTATTTAATTTTATAATAATAAGATAAAAAAATCAATTTTTTTATGAAATGATAAAAAATAAAAAATATGATATAATTAAATATCAAATAAACTGAAAAATAAATTTTAGGGATTCAGTATAACCCTGAATAAAATTTATAAAAATATTATGAGGAGGTCAGTAAAATGGGAAATATGGGTATCTATTCTAATCCTTTGGCAGAAAGGTATGCAAGTAGAGAAATGCTTCATATATTTTCACCGGAATTTAAGTTCAGGACATGGAGGCAGCTATGGATAAATCTGGCAGAAGCAGAAAAGGAACTAGGGCTTGACTTCATAACAGAAGAACAGATAGAGGAACTGAAGAGATACAGGGATGATGTAGATTTCAAGGTGGCGGCAGAATTTGAGAAGAAGCTAAGGCATGATGTCATGGCTCATGTGCATACTTATGGAGAACAGGCTGTAAATGCGAGAAAAATTATACATCTGGGAGCGACAAGTGCCTATGTAGGGGATAATACTGATCTTATTCAGATAAAGGAAGGGCTTCTCGTTATAAGGAAGAGGCTTCTGACCCTGATTGAAAAGATGAAGGAATTTGCATTGGAATATAAGGATTTACCTACATTGGGATTTACCCATTTTCAGGCAGCTCAGCTGACAACTGTAGGAAAAAGGGCGACGCTCTGGCTTCATTCCCTGCTCCTTGATTTTGAAGAACTGGAGTTTAGACTTGAAACACTGAGATTCAGAGGGGTAAAAGGGACGACAGGTACACAAGCGAGCTTCAAGGAACTGTTTGAAGGTGATTTTGAAAAGGTAAGGAAACTGGATGAGCTGGTAAGCAGGAAGGCAGGCTTTGAAAAGAAACAGGGAGTTTCAGGACAGACTTATGACAGGAAGGTTGATGCCCAGATATTATATCTTCTGTCAAACATAGCACAGTCTGCCCATAAGTTTACTAATGATTTCAGACTCCTCCAGCATCTGAAGGAACTGGAAGAGCCTTTTGAAAAGAATCAGATAGGATCAAGTGCAATGGCATATAAAAGAAATCCTATGAGGAGTGAAAGGATTTCTTCCCTTGCAAAATATGTAATATCCAATGCTACAAATGGAGCCCTTGTCTATTCTACACAATGGTTTGAAAGAACACTGGATGATTCTGCCAATAAGAGGCTTTCCATACCTCAGTCATTCCTGGCTGTAGATGCCATCCTCATAATATGGCTTAATATAATGGAGGGAACAGTTGTCTATCCTAAAGTCATAGAAGCTAATATTCAGAAGGAACTTCCTTTCATGGCAACAGAAAACATTATAATGGAATCGGTTAAAAAGGGGATGGACAGGCAGGAAGTACATGAAATAATAAGGGAACTTTCAATGGAAGAAACTAAGGAAATTAAGATAAACGGGAAACCGAATAACCTTATAGATAGGATTATAAAGGATGGAAGATTGGGATTGAAATCTGAAGACATGGATGGAATACTTGTCTCATCCAGTTATACAGGATTTGCAGGAGAACAGACAGTATATTTTATAAAGAATGAAATAGATCCCGTCCTGAAAAGATATAAAGATGAGATTGTAAAGGAAAGGGAGGAACTGAGAGTTTAAAATAGGAATTACTGAAAATTTAAATAGTAATTTGCGACGATAGTCATATAGAAAATATATTTAAGTAAAGGGGTATTACATTTCTTTTAGAGAAAATGGATACCCTGTAAATATAATTAAAAATAGAATCTGTAAGGAGGAAAATATGAAAAGAAATGTATTTATTACAGGGGCGTCCAGCGGAATCGGGAAAGCAATGGCATATCTGTTTGGGAAAAATGGAGATAATTTAATATTATGTGCAAGAAGAAAGGAAATACTGGAAGAAATAAAGCTGGATATTGAAGGGAAGTATAATGTAGAAGTACGTATTTTAAAGCTTGATGTAAGTAAATTTGAAAATGTAGAAATAGAAGTGGAAAAATTATTGAAAGAAATAGGGAAAGTAGATATTCTTATTAATAATGCAGGTTTTGCTCTAGGTCTAGGAAAGTTTTCAGATTATAGTATGGATGACATGGAAAAAATGATTAATACGAATATAAAAGGGTTAGTTTATGTTACGAGAGTAGTTATTCCCAATATGGTTGCCAATGATTCCGGTCATATAATAAATATTGGTTCTACTGCCGGAATATACTCATATGGAGGTGCCGCAGTATACTGTGCCTCTAAAGCAGCTGTAAGATATCTGAGTGACGGAATAAGGATTGATACAGTAGATAAGAATATAAAGGTTACAACTATACAGCCGGGAATAGTGGAAACAGATTTCAGTACAGTAAGGTTTCACGGGGATAAGGAAAAGGCAGAATCAGTGTATAAAGGGATAGAAGCATTAAAACCGGAAGATATAGCTGATATTGTACTATATGTGGCAAATCAGCCTAAACATGTACAGATATCAGAGGTTACGATAATGGCTACAAATCAGGCAACGGGTTTCACAATATATAGAAAAGATTAATATAAGTTATTGATTTAAAAAAATAAAATTTTACATAAAACAACCGTTCTTTATTTTGTGTTGAAATTTGAAAATAAAACTAGACTTTTTTTGAAAAATAAAGTATAATCTAAGGGAAAAAATGACAAAAATTAAAAAAGGAGAATTGAGTCATGAGTAATAATATGAGAAATATAGAGAAAGCTTTGAAAGCTTTTTCGAAAAAATGTAGAGAAATAAAGTATTCAAAAAGTCTATTGTTTAGTTTTCTAATGTCCGGGGCAGTTTCATATGCTTCGGGAAATACTAAAAATACTGATACTATCGAAGGGACAAGAAAACAGCTTACAAATTCGATAGATGACATGAAAAATTTATTTAGAGAAGCAAAAAGAGAAAATAATAAGCTCCTAAGACAGTCTAACCTTGAGCTGATTCAGCTTATGGAACAGGGAGATCACGTAGTAAAATCACCTTGGAGTTCATGGCAGTTTGGATTGAACTATTTTTATAGTGACTGGAGAGGAACATATAAAGGAAGAGGGGATAAGGCGGAAAAATATCCTTATGAGGGGATATTTTCTAGAAGCACAGATCCTTTTGAAAGATATACTTCACCTGCAAGTACTAAATATTCAGAGTTGCCAAAAAGCACAAACCCTTATTCTGCTTCATCAAATGCAAGACAAGGGTTATCTTCAGGTTATGGTATAGCTTCAACAATACCTGTATCAGAGCCTATAAAAAGTTTTGAACTAAGTGCAGGGGTAAATCCAAGAATTATAAATAAAAATCCTGTGTCTATAACTTTACCTCCTGTAAGTGCACCTAGTGCACCGATAATTACTGTGAATGCGACTACTCCAAGCCCAGTATTAGTGCCTACAGTAATACCACCAGTAGTACAACTGAATTTACCTAAACCAAATACAGATCCGTTTAATGATTATACATTTACAGGAAGCTCAGTAAA
>JBHACQ010000012.1:0-3090 GCA_041854625.1 Leptotrichia sp.
AAAATAAATAAAATAAGGAGATATCCCATAATAAATGAAATATCCCCTTATCAATATTTTACTGCTTTATCCTATTTTACTTCATAATCATAAGTTACATTACCCAGTTCATATTTTGCATTATAATCCTTCAGCATATTCTTCACTTCATATGCCATAAAGATTATTGCAATTAAGTTCGGAAGAACCATCAGACTGTTAAAGATATCTGCCAGTGACCATACTATATCAACTTCCTGAAGGGAACCTGCTACTATGAAGAACAGTACTATTATCCTATATGGAAGAAGCCCTTTTTCTCCCATCAGGAATTTAATATTGGATTCTCCAAAATAATACCATCCTATTATAGTAGTAAAGGCAAAGAATGCAAGACATACAGCCAGCAGGATAGCCCCACCTTCTCCAAAAGAAAGTTTAAATGCCCCCTGTGTAAGCTGTGCACCTTTAAGGTAAGCCCCGTTTGCATCTTTTACATTATACGCACCTGTTACTAGGATAGACAGTGCTGTTGCCGAACATACTACCATCGTATCAATAAATACTCCAACCATTGCTGACAGTCCCTGTTCTGCAGGATGGTTAACATGTGCCACTGCATGTGCATGAGGAGTAGACCCCATACCTGCTTCATTTGAAAAGAGTCCTCTTGCAACACCTCTCTGGATAGTTACCTTAACAGTAGAACCTAATATACCTCCTACCGCTGCATTAGGTGTAAAGGCGTCTTTAAATATCCATAAGAATGTAGGTACTATCTGATTAGCAAACATAATCAGTATTATAATACTTGCCAGTATATATACTGTAGCCATTACAGGTACCACAAGCTCAGCAAATTTTGCAATCCTTTTCATACCACCCATGAAAATCATTGCAGCAAGAACAGCTACTATTATACCTATTATTCCAGGATTTATATTTTCCAGTCCGCTTATCCCTTTTATTCCTGATGCAATTGAGTTAGACTGAACTGCATTTCCCATAAATCCTAAAGCTAAAATTATTGTTATTGAAAAGAATGTAGCTAGAAACTTTGCAAGTCCACCTGTCTTCTCCATTCCCTTAGATATATAGTAAGCAGGTCCTCCAACTAATTCCCCTTTAACTTTTGTCCTATATTTCTGAGCAAGGGACGCTTCTACAAAAATAGTTCCCATTCCAAGAAAAGCTGACATCCACATCCAGAAAACTGCTCCCGGACCTCCTATTGTTATTGCTGTTGCAACTCCTGCCACATTCCCTGTTCCTACCTGTGCTGCAACAGCAGTAGCTAAAGCCTGGAATGATGACATTGAACCTTCTTCATTTCCTTTATTTTTCTTAAACAGACCTCCAAATACCATTTTAAAGGCTCTTGGAAGTTTTGTTATTTGAGGGAATCCAAGAAGACTACTTAAATATAATCCTGTACCTACCAGCCCCCACATAAGAATGTTTCCTGCGATAAAATCATTTATCATATTTATAAATTTTACCAACTGCTCATAGTTCATAATTTTCAACTCCCTTAATATTAACTCAGATATTTAAGTTTTATAATATATAGAGATTTACATTGGCATTTCGTATTTCAACTTAAAAAAATCTGAATTTTTTATTTTTAATATAAAATAACATTCAAATAACATCTACAAGCCAACTGTTTTAAAAACAACTACACTATTCTATTTTCCAGAATTATCAGTCAGTCTTCCTGTCAGATTCTCCGTTAATTTAACTTAATTTTCAAATACTGTCTGTTCAGTAACTTCTGTAGTTAATGCATTTAATGCCTTTTCTACTAACTTTCTTCTTAATTTAGCTTCCTCTTCCTTATCCAGTGTCGGATTTCCCAATGGATGTGGAATTGCTACAGTAGGTACTATCCTGTTTGCTCCTACTGTTAGAGATATAGGTACTACTGTACACATATGTACTACTGGTATACCTGCCCTCTCTATTTCTTTTACCATCGTTGCACCGCAACGTGTACAAGTTCCTCAAGTAGAAGTAAGTATAACTGCATCTACTCCGTCTGCAAGCAGTTTCTGAGAAAATTCAGAAGCAAATTTCTTTGAACTTGCCACTGCTGTTCCATTTCCTACAGTTGTATAGAACTTTTCATGAAGCTTACCTATTCTTCCTTCCTTTTCCAACTCACGAAGTACATCTACCGGAAGTACACGGTCTGAGTCTAAATTTGCATAGACAGGATCATATCCTCCATGTGTTGTTTCATATGTAGCTTCTGTAAGATCCGTAACACCCTCTATTGAATATTCACCATATTTAGATGCTGAAGAAGATTCAATATGATCCGGATTCCCTTTTGGAACTATTCCTCCTGAAGTTACAAGGGCAATTCTAGCTTTAGAAAGATCCTTTACAGCAGGATTCGGTTCAACCCTGTCAAAATTAGGCATTGGATACTCTGTCTCAAAAGCTTCACCTTTTATTTTCTTTACAAGCATTTCAGCGGCACGTTTAGAACCTCTTTCATTATGGAAATAGTTTACCCTTACTCCTCTCGGTATATATCCTTCTTCTGCCGGAGATAATATTTTTTCTCCCTTTACCAGCTTTTTAGCCAGTTTTACCAATGCAGGTAATGCCTTTCTCATTCCTGCAGCACTGTCAGCAGTTTCAATTATATATACATCTTTCTTGAACATATCTGCACCGGGATTTTCAATATACATAGCTGTAACTGCAGGTATCTTTAACTCTTCCTGCACAGTCTTAGTTATTGTCCCTGCTGCAACTCCATAACGTCCTGCATTGAAGGCTGGACCTGCTATAAATAACTGTGGCTCAAGCCCTTTTATCATTCCTAATAAAATCTCCTGTGCCTTTTCCAGATTTTCATTAAAATAGCTGTCACCACATACTATCGCTCCAACTACTTCATATTCTTCACCTAGCTGCATCTGGAGCTGTTTAGATATTGGAGGAAGTTCAAGTCTGAGCTCAGGTTCAATATGAGCTTTTTCTTCTCCTCCAACTCCGCTAAAAAACTGGTTTACATAATGTACAACTCTTATTTTAGACATTTTTTTCCCTCCTGATTTAATTAATAAGTTTTAGCACTTAAATAGCCGAATCCTGTTT
>JBHACQ010000013.1:0-6794 GCA_041854625.1 Leptotrichia sp.
CACGCTAATTAATCAGTCCATCGAAAGTAATTATTTTAATTATTATTACCTTTATCAGTATTTATAAAAGGGAATGTATTAGATAAAAAGTAGAGTTTCAGAGAAATAGCCTTATCAGTTATTGAAATCTTGAAACGTTATGCTGCTTAATAAGAGGAGGAAGCAGGAACTGTATAGGAAGCTTAGAATATTATGGCAAGAATTTATAGGAAAAATAATATTGACTGCTTCCTTCTTCTGGAAATACTGCTTAAAAGGGAAAATTCTGGAGTATATTACTTTAAAGAGTATTTTGAATACGGGGAATTTAAAGGATACATATGTAACATAAACTGGAATATATATTTATAAGTTATTATAGAAATCAGATAGTAATGTGTTATTAAATTAAATATAAATGGAGGAATAACAATGAAAAAATTATTATTTTTGATGGCGTTAATGATAGCTGCAAATGGATTTTCAGCAATAACTATGACAGGAGGTACAACGGGATCTTTTAGTATAGTAAATAATTCTTATGGTGGAAAAGATTTATCTGGAACATTTAAATTTACCAGTCCAACAGCTTCAATCAGTTATGACAGTACTGATCAAATATTAACAGGAACAAAAATACAAGTAGGAGCAAATCAGACTATTACGATAACAAACAATACTAATAGTGATCAATTGGTAATACAGGGAGATGGTGTAGGAGAAACTGTGTATGAATTTACAACAACTTTAACTGCTAATTCCACTTTTTCAACACCAGGTGTTACACCACCGGGTAATCAAAGTAGATGTGGTACTGGAGGAGTAGCATGTCCTATAACAGTATCAACGACTCCAACAACACCAACACCTACTCCAGTTCCAACACCGGTACCTACACCTACTCCGGCACCGACAGGGGAAGTTACAATTCCAAGATCAAGAGTGAATCTGGATTTAGTAAAAAATACAAAAGCAACTTTCTATAGAAATATAGAAAACCATAAGGAAGGCGGATACAACCTGGATGTAGAGTACGCAGGTACTGTCGGAGGAAAATATACTGATAAAAATGACAAGATAAAATATGATTTTACAAGTCATGGAATAGCTCTCACAGGAAGTAAGAATTTTGGAAGCATAACACTGGGAGGGGCTTTCGGATACCATGATTCAAAGGTAAAATATAAAGAAGTATTCTCAGGGGTAAAGGAAAACATATCATCGTATCAGCTGGGTATAAGTGGAAGATATAACCTGACAGATAAGACGGATCTGACGGCAGTAATGACATATGGATATGGAAGCCATAAGTTTGAAACGGAGTCAGGACTGGGAGATTATCACGGAATGTCATATAAGTCAAAGATATATGATTTTGATATGAGACTTGGGACAAAATACGGATTCAGTAACGGATATATAAAACCATATATAGGATTTGGAGTGACACTTCTAGATGAGAAGGAGATAGAAAAGATAGGGGCAGGTTCAGCAGTAGAGGACTGGGCATATTCAGTAATGGGAGCATACGGAGAATTAAACTTTGGAAAGATAGACCTGTTCGGGAACTTTGAATACGCCCATAGACTTGACAGTGAATCCTATCATGGAAAGAGGGAGTATAAGGACGGCTACATAGCTCCGCTGAAATACAGCAGGGCTGAATATAACTTAGGTCTTGGAATGAGATACAGGGTAACGGACATGTTTAACATAACTGCAAACTATGAACTGGACAACTTTAAAAACCATGCAGTTAAAGTCGGATTTGGAATGGAATTTTAAGGAAGTCCCTTATAAAGTGTTCTAAGGATATCATTGAAAAATAATAGTATAAGCTTGATAAAAAATAATTGATATAGGAGAGTGAAGTTATGAGAAAAATTTTTTTAATGTTAGCATTAGTTACATTGTTTGTATTAGGGTGTGGTAGCGGTAAACACCCGGCAGAAGCAGAATTTGATAAGATTATGTCTTCTCTTAAAAAAGGAGACTTTAAAAGTTTAGCTGGAAATAATGGAAAGGAAAAGGATTTTAAATCCTTGGAAATACTTGTTCCAGGCTATGAAAAAATGACTTATAAAGTAAATAAGACAACAGAAAAAGACGGAGGAGCAGTAATAAATGTAACGATTAAATATCCTTATCTGAAAGGGGTAATGGAAGAATCGATAAAAGAGATGATGGGACTATCAGAAAAAATGCAAGGGAAATCAGATAAGGAACTGGAAGAGGAAAGTACTAAGATATTTGGAAATAAGATTAAAGAAAAACTAGGGAAGTCAGATTTGAAATATAATGAAGAAACTTTAGATGTAACAATGACTAAAAAGGATGGAAAATGGGATATAGATCCGGACAAGAATCCTCAGTTTACAAAGGCAGTATTATTGGGGGCTTTTGAATAGAGAAGCATATTAAAAAGTAAATAAATTTTAGAGGAAATTTCAAAAATAGTATAGCTTAAAAATCATGTTGTGACAGTATAAGCAGATACTTTGAGATATCCTCTTTTTTTTAATTTCTGCTATTTCTGATATAGGAATATAGAAGTTTAAGTAGAAGAAGTCAATTTAAATGACAAAATAAAAATTTTAATAAGGGAGTCTGTATACAAAAAATTATGATATTTCAATAGATGTAGAGTAAATATATGGTTAAAAACGGTTTCTAAGTAAAATAAAAGTATATAAACTAAAATTGGGATTCTAAATATAAGGTTGATAAAATTACAAAAAGGGTGTATAATATTAACAACTTAAATATAGAAAGAAGGTATAAAATGAAAAAGCGAGTTTTAATAGTTTTAGGACTTTTACTTATGTTTGTAGTGAGTTGTGGAGGTAAGCATCCTACAGTAAAGGATTTTGAAGACAGTATGAAGTTACTTCAGAGTGGAGATTTAACTAAAAGCTCAAATGAGCAAAGGGCAATGGTTGATCCGGCGATTATGCAAATGATGGGAGATGGTTACAAGAAGATAACGTATAAAATAAATAAGACATCAGTTAAAAATGACGAATCAATTATAAATGTTACGATGAAATCGCCTGACTTATCAGGATTGATGGAAGAATATATACAAAAATCAATGGCTAATGCAATGAATTTTCAGAACAAGTCACAAGAAGAGATACAGAAGGAAAGTGAAAAGTTACTAGGTGAAATGATAAAACAGAAATTATCAGACAGCAACTTGAAATATAATGAAAAAACATTTGATGTAGTTTATAAAAAATCAGGTGACAAATGGTACATGGATCCTAATGGAAATAAGGACTATCTGGAAATGGTTACATTTAATATGCTAAATATGAAATAAGACTTGCAAAATTATTAGAATTGTGATAGAATAATTACAAGAACAGAATATCAGACAGAAGAGTGGGATTTACCCACTCTTTAGTTTTAAGTATGAGGTGGATATTTATGGAAAGTAAATTATTAAAGTTTGAAGAGGAAATTTCACAGTATCTGGATGAACTGGACCTAGAACTGGCAGATATAGAATATGTTCCAGAAGGAGGGTATAATTATCTAAGGGTCTATGTTGAAAAGGAAGACGGGACAACGAGTCTGGATGACTGTATAGCTTTAAGTGGGAAAATAGACAGTATAGCAGAAGAACTCATAAAAGAAAAGTTTTTTTTAGAAGTTTCCACACCTGGACTTGAGAGAAAGCTGAAGAAGGAAAAAGATTTTGTCAGGTTTACCGGAAAAAGGATAAAGGTGTATGCTAAAAGTCAGATAGAAGGCAGAAAAACTTTTGAAGGAATACTTAAAAACTTTTCAGATGGAACAGTTTTTTTAGAAGAAAATGATGGGAAAACAATTGAAATTCCATTTTCAAAACTGAAAAAGTCAAATTTAATATATGAAATGCCAAATGATATAATGGATAGTGAGGAGGAATGATGAAATCAAAAGATCAGAGAATCTTTTTAGAAGCACTTGATGAACTGGAAAAGGAAAAAGGAATTTTAAAGGAAGAACTGCTTGAAGCAGTTGAAACTGCATTGCTTGCTGCATATAAGAAAAATTATGGAGAAAAGGACAATGCTGAAATTTCCATTAACAGAGATACAGGAGAGGTTAAGGTATTTTCCAGAAGAAAGGTCGTTGAAACGGTGGAAAATCCTGAAGAGGAAATAAGCCTTTCTGATGCACTTTCCCTGAAAAAGAAGGTGAAGCTTGGTGACATAGTAGATCTTGAAATAAACGCAGAAGGATTTAAAAGGAATGCAATTCAAAATGCAAAGCAGATTGTCGTACAGAAAGTTAGGGAATGTGAGAAGAAGAATATCTTTAACAGGTTTAAACAGATTGAAAAATCTATTGTTTCGGCTACAGTAAGGAAGACAGATGAAAAAGGGAATCTGTATATAGATATTAATGGACTGGAAGCAATAGTACCTGCAAAGGAACTTTCTGAAGCAGATATTTTCCGACAGGGTGACAGGATAAGAGTGTATGTAGGAGGTGTCGAAGAATCTACAAAGTTTACAAAGAGCTTTTTATCTAGGAAAGCAGAAGAACTTTTGAGAGGTCTGCTTGAACTGGAAATTCCTGAAATAGAAGACGGGATAATAGAAATAAGGAATATCGCAAGGGAAGCGGGAAGCAGGACAAAAGTTGCAGTATGTTCTGAAGATGAAAATCTAGATGTTAAAGGTGCCTGTATTGGGAAAAATGGTATGAGGATTCAGAGTATTATTGATGAACTGAAGGGAGAAAAGATAGATATAGTAATGTGGGATGAAGATACAGCCACATTTGTAAAGAATGCCTTGAACCCTGCTGAAGTTATATCAGTAGAAGTAACTGAAACTGAAACTGAAAAAATTGCCAGAGTTGTTGTCAAGGAAGACCAGCTGTCACTTGCAATAGGTAAGAAGGGACAGAATTCTAGGTTAGCTGCCAGACTGTGTGGAATAAAGATAGATATCCATACAGATCAAGAGGAAGTAGAAGGTGAAGAATAATATATGCCTGAAAGAACATGTATATGTTGCAGAAAAAAGAATGAAAAAGAAAATTTTTTCAGAATGTCTCAGCAAGATGACACTTATGTTTTTGACAGGAAGATGAAAATACAGAATAGGGGTATATATGTGTGCAGAAATATATCCTGTATCGAAAAGTTGTCTAGAAACAGGAAATATAAGATAGAAATAGAACAGCTTACAGAAATGTTAAAGGAAATTGAAAAAAGTAGAAAAAACATAATAGACATTATACGACCTATGAAAAATTCTGAATTTTTCATTTTCGGGATAGATGAAAATATAGAAGCTATAAAGAAGAATAGAGTAAAACTCCTTATAATGCCAAAAAATATAAATAAAAAATATATTGAGAAATTTATCAGTCTTAAAAATGAATATAAGATAACAATTATAGAAATTGAAAAAAAGGAAGAATTTCTGAAATTATTTTCAAGAGATGTAAATATAGTGGGAATAGTTGATAAAAAGGTAGTAAATGGGATATTAACTAAACTGGAGGTGACAGAATGAGAGTGAGAGTACATGAACTAGCTAAGGAATTAGGCTATACAAACAGTCAGGAATTTATAAAGAAACTGTCTGAAATAGGCATGAATATAAATTCGCACTTAAAAGGGCTAAGTGATGAAGAAGTTGCAGATATAAAAAGAAGACTTAAAAATACAAAGGAAAACACCAAGACTTCTTCTGAAAGCAGAGAAAGACATGAAAAAAGAGAGAAACAGGAAGTAAAAGAAACAGAAAAAACTGAAATAAATAAAAAAGAAAAAGAGGAAAAAGTGGAAATAAGTATTGTGTCAAATTCATCAGAAAAGAATAATAAAAATGAGATGTTAAATAGGAATATTCATCCGCATAAAGACGGAAACAAGGAAAAGAATAGGGATAAGGACCGTAACAGGAACTTTAACAGGGACAACCGTGACGGAAGCAGGGACGGCAACAGGGACAGCAGAAATTTCCAGAACAGGGACCAGAAGGATGGCAATAGGGACGGAAACAGAGACAACCGTAACAGGAACTTTAACAGGGACAACCGTGACGGAAGCAGGGACGGTAACAGGGACAGCAGAAATTTCCAGAACAGGGACCAGAAGGATGGCAATAGAGATGGAAACAGAGATAACCGTAACAGGAATTTTAACAGGGATGACAGGGACGGAAACAGAAGTTTTCAAGGAAAGGATGACCAGAGGGACAGTAAGAATTTTGGTAAAAGTAAGAAAGAAACTTCAAAGAGTGATTCTGCTTCAGCTATTATTGCTGAAAAGCCAAAGGCTAACGTAAAGGGAAAAGGTAAGTTCGATAAAAAGAAATATGAAAAGGAAAGAAAACAGAAGGAAGAAGAGAAAAAGTTAAGGGAACTGAGATCTGACTTCAGGAAAGATGATAAAAAGAAAAAAAATAAAAAGAAACAGGAAAAGACTGTGAAGGATGAAATAATTAGAATAGAAGGCGAAAACATAGGAATGATAACTATTGGGGAAGAAATAATAATCAAGGATCTTGCTGAAAAATTAGGAATAAATGTTTCAGACATTATAAAGAAGTTTTTCATGCAAGGTAAAATGCTTACTGCAAATGCAATTCTTTCCTTTGAAGAAGCGGAAGAAATAGCACTTGATTATGAAGTGATAGTTGAAAAGGAAGAAGTTGTTGAAGTAAGCTACGGAGAAAAGTATCATCTTGAAATACAGGACAGGGAACAGGATCTGGTATTCAGAGCACCAGTTATAACTATAATGGGTCACGTTGATCATGGGAAAACATCTCTTCTGGATGCGTTAAGACATACAAATGTAATTGAAG
>JBHACQ010000014.1:0-4843 GCA_041854625.1 Leptotrichia sp.
ATTCCTATCTGTGGGAATAATGGTTACCAGCTGTTTCTCAGCAAGCAAGACTTCAGGAGAAAATCAGAAAAAATCTGCAATAGACCAGCTTACGGAATATTTGCAGACAGAAGAGACTACTGAAACTGTAAATGAAAGCACTGTAGAGGCATCTCAGACTGAAAAGTCTCTTGAACCTGCTGAAGCAGTAGATACAAAGGAAAATTCAGGAAAGGAGTCAGCAAGTACAGAATCCCAGAAGACCTTTATCTGTGGAAAGGAAAAGATAACTGTAAAATATACTTCTGATACAGATAAAATCAACATTATTGATGCTTCTGGAAAGGTATATCAGCTTGATTCCAGTACAGCTGCCAGCGGTAGCCTGTACAAAAATGCTGATGGAATGTCCATCCACCTGAAAGGAAATGAAGGAGTATACAAGGCATCTGAAAAATCAGCAGACGTAATATGTAAAGCTGAAAACTAGTATTCAGTAAGTACCTAATATAAAAGGCTGTTTCCAGGAATTCATCCGAAATGTTTTTCATATACTCAGTAAAATCTAAGTATATCAAATACTTTTTGAGATTCCTTCTTCTGAAACAGCCTCTTTTAAAATATAACCCTGTTATCCTGCATATTCTTAGAAATTTTATAATACTGTCTTCTATATAGTATCACTGTTCATGTCTATAACTGTCATACAGGATTAATAGTAATGCTTTGCATTAAGCATTTTTTCTGCCATCCTGTAATTTGGCATATAGTTTTCCATATATCTGTAGAATCCTTTTCCATGATTAGGATATTTTAAATGAGCCAGCTCATGTAAAACTACATATTCAATTTCAAATATACTTCTCTTTATAAGCTCCGTATTTAAATTTATATATCTTTTTACATAATTACAGGATCCCCATCTTGTCTTCATTGGCTTTATGGAAAGATGGCTGATTTCCTCATCCAGAATTCCAAGCCACTTATCCACAACCTTAGGAAATATTTTTTTTGCATTTTCAAAATACCATTTATCCATTATCTTCTTCTTTTCTTCAATGCTTCTGCTACCTGTCACAAGCAGAATACCGTCATCCTTCAAGGTTACCCTGTCTGCCCCTTCTAATACAGTAAGCCTGTATTCCTTTCCAAGCAGCTTATGTGTTTCCCCTGTCCTATATTGATAGGAAATATTTTTAGATTTTGCTTCCTCCAGTTTTTCAAGCACTTTTTTTATCCATTCTTCCTTAGATCGGATAAAGTTTTCAATATAACTGCTATGAAGTCTGAGGGGAGCTGAAATATATACTTCCATATTCTGATTTATTCTAAGATTTATATTCTTTACCTTTTTCCTTTGAACATTATATCCTAATATCTTTTCTGTCTTCATTTTTTTTTAAAACTCTCTTTCATGTACCTATTTATTATTACCGTCTTCATTATTTCCATCTTTATATTTATTTATTTCATCTTCAATTATCTGGGAAATATCCAGTCCCATAGGAAATTTCTGTAAAATTTTCATATATAGTTCCTTATTATTTTTTTTACAGCTTCTTAGGAAAAGTATGCAGTTCTTCCTTTTCCTAAGTACTATATTATATCCATCCTTTAATATTATCTTCAGGACTATATCATTTTTAATGAGGACTACTGAAAAAAATACATATTTCACTTCCTTCAGGCTAAAATATGCCTCCTTTTTCAATAATCCCTTCAAATATGTATATATGAATTCTCCTTCAAATTCCTCCAGCTTTTCAAAATTCAGCTTTAATATTTTCCATAACCGTCTTAATAGAAAATACAGCACTATTATTAATACCACATACATACGTAAACCTTCCTCGCCCATCTAGACAAGCTTATCTAAAAATATTGTAGCCAATCCTAAAAACAGAAAAAATCCACATACATCGGTCACTGTCGTCAATAATACTGCAGATGCCATTGCAGGATCTATTTTCAAAGTCTTCAGTGTAATCGGAACTAAAAAACCTATTGTACAGGCTAATACAAGATTTCCAATCATTGCGAGGAATATTATTCCGCCAAGATAGACATTCCTGTATAGAATATACATGACAATCCCACAGAGTATCCCTAGAACTCCCCCATTTATCATACCCACAAGAAAATTTTTAGACACTATCTTTAAAGTATCCTTCAGGTCAATTTCTCCAAGGGCAAGTGCTCTTATAGTTATAGTAAGGGACTGTGTTCCTGCATTTCCTCCCATCCCGCTTACAATCGGCATTGTAGCTGCAAGTGCCACAACCTTGTCAATTGTATCAGAAAATATCCCTACAGTAAAGGCGGCAAAAAAAGCTGTTCCCAGATTTATCATGAGCCATGGAAGCCGTTTCTTTACTGAAACTATAAATTCTGAATATATATCTTCCTCATCTGAAGCTCCTCCAAGCTTCAGTATATCTTCCGTATTTTCTTCCTGGATTACATCTATAATATCATCTATCGTTATAATCCCGAGAAGATTTCTTCTTTTGTTTATAACAGGTACTACTTTCAGATCATATTTTGAAACAAGTCTGGCAACATCTTCCTGATCTTCTTCAGCATATACAGAAATTACATTTTCATTCATTATTTCACTTAGAAGGGTTGTATCAGAAGCTATTAATATGTCCCTAAGGTCTGCCTCTCCTACAAGTTCCTTTTTGGCATTTACAACAAAGATTGTTTCTATAACTTCTGTTTTGGGAGCTATAATCTTTATTTTTGAAATGACATCCTTTATTTCGAGATTTTCCTTAAAAGCTATATACTGGGTTGTCATAATCCCTCCTGCAGAGTCTTCTTCGTATCCTAGAAGTTCCCTTATCTTATTCGCCTGGGATCTTTTCATTTTTGTCAGGATTGACTTGCTTTTCTGAATATCTATATATCCAAGTATATCTGCAATATCATCTGGAGACATATGCCCTAGAATATCTATCGCTTCTTCATCATCTATAAGTTCAAATATCCTTTTCTGGAGATCTTCATCGGCCTGTTCCATTATGCTTGCCTTCTGCTCATCACTCATCAGTTCGAATACCCTTAAAAGCTCTTCATTTTCCAGTTCTTCAAAACTTTCTGCAATATCCACCGAATGATTATCTTCAAGATATTCTTCCAGTTCTTCTTCTGATTCTATCTTCTGTATCTCTTCAGCCATCTCTTCCGGGGTTATTTCTTCCTCCTCCAGTTCTTCATTATCTTCGGACATCCTGTATTTTATTTCATTTTTCAGCTCCTCAATTTCCTCCCTAGTTATTTCTTCTTTGACCTGGCTTTCCTTTTCATCTATGTTCCTGTTTTCAGTCTCATTTTCATTCTCTATTCCAGCTACTTTTTCCGACATACTAATACCTCCCTTCTCTGCTTATATTCTTATGATTATATAATAATGAATCATTTTAATTATCTGCAATACTGGAAATAACTTTATTCTGTCTATTACTGTATTCCATTAATCAATCTATCATTAAATTCACTTATCCATCTTATTTATTTTCTTATCTGTCTGCAAAATAGGTTACTCCAAATACTGTCTTCATATCATTTGATTTTTCTAATATGTCCTTTATATCAATCCACTCAACTTCAATATCTTCACCATGATCCAGTGACAGTTCTGCTGGATTTATGCTGTCAGATTTTAGCCGTCCACTAAAGAAATATAGATTTTCTGTAGTATATCCTGGAGATACGAAAAGTCCTTGAGGAAGCTCCTTTATATCTGTCACATCTTCCTCTGTATACCCCGTTTCTTCCCTAAGTTCCCTGAATACTGCTTCTTCAGGATTTTCTCCCTTGTCTATCAGCCCTGCCACTATTTCAAGCGTGTAGTCCTTCGGTCCTGGTCTGAACTGCTTTACAAGTATCACTTTTTCCTTCGTTTCATTAAAAAGTACAAAACATACTGCATCTGATTTATCTAGATATTCAAGGGTTATACCCGTTGTAGGATGAAGCATCTTTGCCCCTTTTAAGAATCTGAAATCTTCCACCATTATCACTCGCTTTCATTTAAAATATTGTTTCTATTACCTTCAGGTTAAGTTCTCTAGCAAATCTCCTCGCCAGTTCCATAGCTTCATCTTCCATCTCATTAAAGTCATGGGCATCTGAACCTATTATTGTCTTTACATTGTATTCAGAAGCAATTTCCCAGAATTCCTTATAAGGATACAGGTATCTTTCTCTTCCCGGATGTCTGTTCAATGTCTTCCTTATCCCGTTGGCATTCACTTCAAGAGGGATTCCCTTTCCTTCTGCAGCTCTGCATATCATATGGGCTGCCTCAGAACATGCAGGAGTCCATTCAGGATAGTTTATCATATATAAATCCGGATGAGCTACATAATCAAAATATCCAGATTCTATCGCCTCAACCATGTATCTTGCATATGCCATTACATGCTCTTCCTTTTTTATAGTCCAGCCATTGTACAGCTTCTCATTCCCTTCCATCCTGAAACAATGAAGTCCCAGAATAATATAATCCAGCTTTTCCCTCAGTTCCCTGTAGTATTCTGAAAATTCAGGAAAATATTCAATTTCTACGGACTTATATATTTTTATTTTTTCTCCGTATTTCTTTTCAGCCATTTCAATTTCTTCCAGATAGCCTTCCAGCTCCTCCATTTTCATCCTGTCTGAATAATAGGCTGGTAAAGGGGCATGATCTGATATTCCCAGTTCCCTATATCCCTCCTTCAGAGCAACCTCCACATAATCTTCCACATTTCCTACGGCATGTCCGCATCTATAATTATGTGTATGAAAGTTTGTTTTCATTTTTTTATCACCTCATTATACATTTTACCAGTTATTTTAAAAAAAATAAAGCTATTAA
>JBHACQ010000015.1:0-13171 GCA_041854625.1 Leptotrichia sp.
AATGAAAGAGATTGAAAAAAGAATAAAGTATTTGGTTTCTAAATTACTTGATGTTAATAAAAAAACCGAAAATCTAAAACCTGAAAATATAAAAAGAATTCTATTTTTTAAAATTGAATGGAAAATAGGGGAGTATATAACAGCATCTTTTATATTCCGAGAAATAAAAAGAAAGTATCCTGGTATAATAATAGATGTTCTTGTAGGGGGCGGGAAGGAAATAGAAGAATTTTTAGAAAATAATCCTTATATAGATAGTTATGTAATTTTTAACAGAAAAAATTTTATTGAAAAGAAGAAAAAAATAAAAGAAATTTTAAGAAATTCTAAGAACAAAAGATACGATGTTTTATTTGATTTCCTAGGTTCAGAAGAAGTTAGTCCCAAACAGATTCTTTTAATGAGAAAAATAAATGCAGCTATAAATTTGGGATTTAATAAGGAAAATTACAAGATTTATAATAAAAAAATACCAAAACCCGAAGGCAGGATAGCTGATGTTTGGGAAGAAATGTTAATGGAAATAGGGATTTTAAATTTAAATAAGCAATATGACATACCACTAGTTAAGAATTCTGAAAATAATATTGAAAAATATTTTTGTGAAAAAAAAATAGTAAAAAATATTGCTGTAAATTTTTTTGGAAGTATTGATGAAAGGAAAATAAATACAGAAAATGCTTTGATTATCCTAAAAAAATTGAGACAATACTATCCTGACCATAGTATTGTGGTGCTGGATTCACCTGCTGATAGAGATAAAATATTAAAGATTATGGAAAAATCAGATGTAGAAAGAACTTATTTCTATAATAATTCAAAAACCATCATGGATGCAGTTTCTATAATTAGAAGAAGTGATGCAGTAATTTCTCCAGATACCTCCATAGGTCATATAGCAGAGGGTCTTGGAAAGAAGATACTTGCTTTTTACAGCAATGATGAAGAAAATTTTAGAAAAAATAAAATATATGGGAATAGCAAAATAATTATTTATGAGAAAGAAATAAATAATCTAGATTATGAAAAAATAAATTACAGTATAGATTGATTAAAAAATCAGAAAGAGAGTGAAAAATGGCTAAGATACCAAAAAAACTATATTATTTATGGATGGGAAATAAGGAGAAACCAGAGATTTTTCATAAATGTAGAGCTTCTTGGGAAAAAAATCTTCCTGATTATGAAATAGTTGAAATAAATGAGACTAATTTTGATGTAAAATATCATCTGGAAAATAATAAATTTTTTAGGGAGTGCTATGAAAGGGAATTATGGGCTTATGTAGGTGATTATGCAAGGGCTGTATTTTTAAATGAAAATGGCGGAGTCTACATTGATATCGATATGGAAATATTGAAAAATTTTGATGAGTTGCTTCCTGAAGGAGAAATGGATTTTTTTATAACATATGAAAGCAGGGACGGAATAGGACCTTCATTTTTTGCATCTAATAAGAATAGTGCTGTACTTAAAGAACTGATAAGTCTTTATAATGATGAGATATGGGAAATCCCCTTATTTACTCAACCTGCATTAATAAAATATATTTTTCAGGAAAAATTTAATTATGAACTTTTTAATAGTGAAATTAGGGATGAGGAAAAAGGAATATATATATTAAAAAAGGATTATTTCTTTCCTTTTTTACCTACTGAAAAATTTTCTGAGGAGATGATAACAGATGAAACATATGGAATTCACTGGTGGTTTCATTCTTGGAAAGGACTAAGACCTTTTCTCTTTTTAAAGACAAAACATTTAAAAGGGTATAAGAAAATTATAAAAAAAATCGGTATCTATCTTCAGATGTTCAGAGATTTTTTAAGAAATAAAAAATAATAGGGAAATCAGGAGGCTTTAATGAAGCTGTCAGTTGGGATGATAACATTTAATGAAGAAAATAAAATAGGAAAAACGATAGATTCTATAAGAGACATAGCGGATGAAATTATAGTAATCGATAGTGGGAGCAATGATAGGACTGTAGAAATAGCTCAAGGAAAAGGAGCACAAGTTTTTATAGAGGAATGGCAAGGTTATGGTCCTCAGAAAAATTCGGTCCTCAATAGATGTAAGGGAGAATGGATTCTTTTATTGGATGCAGATGAAGTTATATCAGAAAATCTGAAGGAGTCTATAAAAAAGATACTGGAAAAAGGTTCCGAATACGATGTATTTAAAATTAAATTGAGAAATATATGTTTTGGAAAGGAAATAAAATATGGGGGTTGGGATGACTATGTAATAAGATTATGGAAAAATGGAAAGATAAGAATAAGTAATCGTGAAGTACATGAAGAATATATAGCTGAAAACGCAAGAATAGGAAAACTGAATGAGCTTATAATTCATTATACGTATGATACTATAGAACAATTTCTGGAAAAACTGAACAGATATACTTCTCAAAGTGCAGCCCAGTATATAAAGGAAAATAGGAAAGCCGGTTTTATAAAAATATACTTGAGAACATTATACAGATTTCTAAAAATGTATATTTTACAATTGGGATTTATGGATGGGTATGAAGGGTATCTGTTGGCAAAATATAGTTCAATTTACACAATGACAAAATATACAAAATTAAGGGAAAGATATCTAAAGAACCTTGGGAAAGACACTTCGTTGATTGTAACGACATATAACTGGCCTAAAGCATTAAAAATATGTCTTGATAGTGTCTTGAGGCAGACAGTTATTCCAAAAGAAATAATAATAGCTGATGATGGTTCAAAAGAAGAAACTATAGATTTAATAAGGGAATTTAAAAGAAATAATCCTAATATAAGAATAGTACATTCATGGCAGGAAGATAGAGGATTCAGACTTTCAGAATCAAGAAATAAAGCTATAAATAGAGCGGAAGGAGAATATGTAATAATAGTAGATGGAGATTTGCTGCTTGAAAGACATTTTGTACAGGATCATGTTGAAAATAGGGAAAAAGGATGTTTTATTCAGGGATCAAGGGTTATAATATCTGAAGAAAGGTCTGGAGATGTTTTAAAGGGAAGATTGCCTGAATTACCAAAAATATTATTTGATAAAGGCTTTAAAAATAAAGCTAATATGTTAAGAAATACATTATTTTCAAAGATATTTTCTAAAAAAGACAGGACATTAAGTGGAATAAGAGGATGTAATATGTCATTTTTTAAAGATGACCTTGTAGAAGTAAATGGGTTTGAAGAAAAAATAACAGGCTGGGGACGGGAAGACAGTGAAATAGCAGCGAGACTTTTTAATAGTGGTAAAAAAAAGAAAAGATTAAAATTTAAAGCTCTGACTTATCATATTTATCATAAAGAAAATGACAGAAACAACCTAAAGGAAAATGATAAATTCTTAGAAAAAGTTATCAAGGAAAACAAGAAAAGAGCTGAGAAAGGATTAGATAGTCATGAAGGAAGTTAGCGTAGTGATTACAAGTTGTGGAAGATTTGACCTTCTAGAAAAGACTTTGGACAGTTTTTTTAAATATAATACCTATCCTATAAAAAAGATAGTAATAACTGAGGATAGCACTGAAGGGAGTAAATTACAGAAATTGGTTTCAAAATATAAAGGTGAAAATTTTAAATTGATTATAAACGAGACAAGACTCGGTCAGATAAAATCTATTGATAAGGCATATAAAGAGATTGATACTGAATACGTGTTTCATTGTGAAGATGACTGGGAATTTTTAAGAGAAGGATTTATTGAGAAATCTATGAGTATGCTTGATAGTGATTCAACCATATCTGTTGTAGGTTTAAGATCAAGAGCTGACTGTACAAACATTCCCATATCGGAAGAAAATTATACTGCACCTGACGGAGAAGAATATTTTATAATACCTGAACATGTATTTACATATAATCCAGGTCTTAGAAGGAAAGACGTATGCGATTTATTTGGTTCCCATGAAAAACTGGAAGGAAAGTTATGGGAGGATGAACTGTCCAAATTTTATAGGGAAAGAGGATTTAAAATGATATCCTATGTCAATCCGTTTGTGGAACATATAGGGCATAAGAGGCATGTACATTTCAGTAAGAGGGGAAAAAATACAGTCCTTGATTTTAAGATAGACAGGATGATAAAGAAAGTAAGATATAATATATTGAAATTAATGGGAAAGGTAAAATAACACTAAGGAAAGGATAGCCATGGAATATATTTTTGCAGTTTTAGGATATTGCATGCTAAAACTGAGGAAAAGGGAGAGACTTGCATGCCTCATGTATCATAACGTTTATACTGAAACGGCTCCAGGAATTATAGGAATAGACGAGTTTGAAGCACACATGGAATATATAAGCAGCATGAAGACCTTTAAAATGGAAGAACTTGAAGGCCTGAATTATCATCTGCCTGAAAACTCCATACTTGTAACTTTTGATGACGGATACAGGAACAACTATACAAATGCCTTCCCTATATTGAAAAAATATAATATAAAAGCAACAATTTTCCTTAATACAAGGTATATAGGAAAAGACAACTGCTATCTGAACTGGGACGAGATAAGGGAAATGTACGAAAGTGGTCTTGTAGATTTCCAGATGCACACCCATTCACATTTTCCGACAATAAGAAAACCTGAAATAAAAGGTTTTTTTGAAAAAGATGAAGGAGAATTTGTAAGAAGGGAATATTTTGCGTTGTTTGACAGGGATTCAGAAAAGGATTTCAGGAATTTTGATTTTACAGGGCTTCCGGTCTTCAAGATAAGGAGCCAGATTGCCATAAGAGGATATAAGCTAAAAGATAATTTTCTTTCTGAGTACAGGGAAATTGAAGGAAGTGAAGTCTTCCGGAAGATGTCTGTAAAGGAGAGGAAAAGATATCTGAACACACTGTTCAGAAAAGAAAAAGATAAATATTTTGAAGAAGTTACCGAAGAGGAATTTAAGGAGAAGGTAAATTTTGAAATAACTGAAAATAAAAAGTTAATTGAAGAAAACCTGAATAAAAGGGCTGAATATCTGGCATATCCCTGGGGGCATGCCTATACAGGTAAAATAAGGGATATAGAAGATCTCGGAGTAAAAGGATTTATTTTTACTACCGGAGGAATTAATAGCAGGAATCTGAATTATAAAAGAATATTAAGGATTAATGGCGATGCAATAAAAAATTATGATAAATTCATACAGAAAATAAAAAAGTTTATAGACAGAAAGGCAAATAATGAAAAAAGATGAGAATAAAGGACTGGAAGCAATAAGGAAATTAAAGAAGTATATAAAAAGGTATTCTGTCCTGATTATATTGAATATACTGCTGGCATTAATATCTTCGGCAACTTCAAGCTCTCCGATAGTACTTATAAAAAGGTTATTTGATGACGGTATAATAGGAGGGAACGAAAAGGATATCCTCTATGCTGCAGGAGCAATGATACTGCTTGCCGTAGTAGGGGCTGTACTCATATACTGGAATACATTACTGTCTACAATGATATCCTCTTCTATTTACAAGAACATAGTAGATGATATCTTCGTAAAGATACAGAGCCTGGATATGGAATATTTTTCAGGAACAAAGACTGGGGAACTGATGGTCAAGGTAATGAACGATCCGGGAAATATAAATATGCTGATTCTGGAAACGTTTAATATGATTTATGAGATTTTTACAGCTGTACTTCTACTTGGTTTTACCCTGTATCTTGACTGGAAACTAACATTAGGGGTACTTCTTGTAGCTCCGGTTCTTATAATTTCTGTAAGAAAATATTCCTCTAAGCTTAAAAGCTCAGGTAAGGAAAGGCAGGAAGCAATAGGAACATTAAACAGCAAGCTGCAGGAAACGTTGTCAGGAATAAGGATAATAAAGGCTTTTGCAACAGAAAGTACAGAAATAAGGGATTTTAAGAAAAAAAGCATGGAACTTAAGAAAGCTGAAATGAAGACAGCTAGATATAATGCAAAGTCAAGCTCCATTGTGGGAGGACTTAACTATATAATAATAGCCATGCTATTAGTTTTTGGGGGATTCAGAGTGTTGAGGGGGAATCATTTTACAGCAGGGGACTTTATAGCGATAGTAGGAGCTATCGGATCTATGTATACTCCTATAAAAAGAGCGATTTCCAGATACAATAATATAAGTGTTCATCTTCCGTCTATAAAGAGGGTCTTTGATATTTTAGAGGCAAAACCTGGAATTGCAGACAGGGAAGACAGTGTTAAGTTTGAGGAATTTAGTAGGGATATAGAGTTTTCTGATGTTGAATTTTCATACAGTGATTCCAGTGAAAGGATACTGAAGGGAATCAGCCTGAAAATAGAAAAAGGGGAAACCGTAGCCCTTGTGGGAAATTCTGGAGGAGGAAAGTCAACAATAGTAAACCTTATTCCAAGATTTTTCGATGTCACTGGAGGAAGTATAAAAATAGATGGAGTAGATGTCAGGGACTATAAGGTAAAAAGTCTCAGGAAAAGTATAGGAATTGTTCCACAGGAAACATTCCTCTTTGCAGGAACGATACTAAGCAATATAAAATATGGTAATTCAGAGGCATCCATGGAAGATGTCATAGAGGCTGCCAAAAAGGCTAATGCTCATGAATTTATAGAAAAGCTTGAAAAAGGATATGAAACTGAAGTGGGAGAGAGGGGAGTAAAGCTGTCCGGTGGTCAGAAACAGAGGATAGCTATTGCAAGGGCAATCCTTGAAAATCCCCAGATACTTATACTTGATGAGGCTACAAGTGCTCTTGACAATGAATCTGAAAGGCTTGTTCAGGATGCACTGGAAAAGCTTATGAAAGGAAAGACTACCTTTGTTATTGCCCATAGACTGTCAACAATAATAAACAGTGATAAAATAGTCGTAATTCAGCAAGGGGAAATAAAAGAGATAGGAAAACATGAGGAACTGCTGGAAAAAGACGGTATTTATAAAGGACTTTATAACAAAAGTTTTAAAAGTGAATAATTTAGGATAAAATAAAAAAAGAAAATAAAAATTTTGAAAATTATGATATAATAAGTTGATGGTAATAAAAATTAATAACTTAAAATAAGCCGGAGCTTTTAGATTTACAGTTCTATATAATAATTTCTGTAAAAAGCCAGGCTACTATTTAAAATCAGGAGGATGAAAAATGAAAAATGCAAAGAAAATATTATTATTTTTAGGGGCGGTTACATTAATTGCATTCGGTAACTTTAATCTGACAGGAAAGAAACCTGCCAGCAAAGAAACAGAAGTACAGGAAAAGACTGCTAATGATACGGAAAATAAGGCAGGAAATAAGAAAATAGATGCTGTAGCTGAAGCAGTAGAAGAATCTGAAGGAAATACACAGCAACAGGTTCAGGTATCAACACCGGTACAGGGTACAGAACAGGGTGCTGCTGAACAGCAGGCACAGACTAAGGCAAAGAAGAATACTAAGAAGCAGACTAAGCAGACTGTAAAATCTTTATCGTCTGAAGTTAAGGAAAATATTCCGGCTGAAGTTGCTCCTGTAAAGGAAAATGGTACAGCTAAGGCAGAAACGCCTAAATCTGAAACAAAATCTGAAACAAAGGCAGAGGCGAAGCCTAAAGTTGAAACAAAGACGGAGACTAAGCAAAAAGAAAAGTCTTCATCAAGTAACTAGGTTTTTGAAATGGAGAGTCTCTACAAAGTTCAGACAAGGTTCCTGTTTCATGCAAACATTAAGATAAAGATTCCTTCAGAATATGATGAAGAAGTCCTTGATGTCTTATTTGGTATATTGGAGGAAGTTGACAGGAAGTATAATTCCTATTCAAAGGATTCGTTCTTTGACAGGATAAATAAAAATAATGGAAGCTTTACAGATGTTGATGTTGAAACTGTAGAAATCCTTGAAAAAGCTGTCTATTATTCAGGACTGCTAAATGGTGAATATGATATTACGATAATGCCTTTAATAAGGCTTTGGGGTTTTTACAGGAAAAATGTCTCATCTGTTCCATCAGATGAGGAAATAGATGAAATCAGGAAGCTGGTTGATTATAGGAAAATAATAGTTGACAGGGAAAAAAGACAAGTCAAGATAGGTGCCGGTCAGGAGATAATAACCGGCTCCTTCATAAAATCTTATGCTGTAGACAAGGTCGTTGAAAAAATGAGGGAACTTGGCATAAGAAGTGCAGTTATAAATGCAGGAGGAAGCAGCATAGCTACTTTAAGTGAGGATGACAATGATTTATGGGAAATAGTTGTGGAAAATCCTGAAAATGAAAGCGAGATAGAAAAAAATGAAAAAGGGTACCCTTTCAGAATAACAGAAGATAAATATAAGAACATATCTGAAGATAATGACCTGTTTGATATAGGACTATCAAATGAATCTTTTTCAACATCTAATCAGGTTAATACCAGCCTGGAAATAAATGGAAAGAAATATGGACATATAATCAGTCCTAAAACAGGTTATCCCGGAAGAAACAGACAGATTGGAATTATTACGGAAAAAGCATTTATAGGGGATATGATTTCAACAGGGCTGTATAATCAGACACCTTCTGAATTTTACAGGATAATGAAGGTGCTTCAGAAGGAACTGAGGATAGAGGGATATATGATAGATGAAAACGGTTTTTTTCATTATTCTGATGGCTTCTTGGATTATATTGTAAATCATTATTAGAAAAAATAAAAAAGCAGAGAGAAAAGGAATTGTTCAGATGAAAGATATAATAAGTGAAAAAATGAAAATTGAGTCAATGAAGCATATTACAAAGAAGACAGGCTGGATAGAACTGGAAGATCCTGAATTTTTTTATGTACCGTTATCTCAGCATATAGGACAGCCTGCAAAGGAGACAGTCAGTAAAGGAAGCTATCTCCTCCAATATCAGAAACTTGGTGAAACTGACGGGAAGATTTCTGCAGCAGTGCATTCTCCAGTTTCAGGATATGTTACAGATATAATAGACGGTATTCTTCCAAACGGAAGGAAGGCAAAGACGGTTGTAATAAAGAATGATTTCCTGTATAAGAAGCAGGAAGGTGAGCATAGGAAAATTGAAGAGGTAGGAAGATACAGGAGGGAAGAACTCCTTGAAATGATAAAGGAAGCAGGAATAGTCGGAGAAGGGGGAGCACAGTTTCCTACATATGTAAAATATGATATCGGATATAGGAAAATAGACACATTCATAGTAAACGGAGCTGAATGTGAGCCTTATCTGACGGCTGACTATGTTGTCATGACATCCTTCATGGAAGATCTGCTTGGAGGAATGAAGATTATTGAGAAGATTATAAGACCAAGGGAAATTGTAATAGGGATAGAGGAAAGCAACAGTGATGTAGCGGAAAGCATGGCGGAAATTTTAAAGGAAAGAAGGATTTTTAATATAAAAATACATCTCCTTCCTACAGCCTATCCACAGGGAAGTGAACTTCAGCTTATAAAATCAGTTACAGGAAAGGAAATAAAAAAAGGAGAGATACCTTCAAACCATGGAGTGATTGTAAGTAATGTAGGTACGGTAAAATCAGTATATGACGCTTATACAGAAAGTAAGCCTCTTATTGAAAGGATAGTGACAGTATCGGGAGAAAAGGTAAGCTCGAAGGGGAACTACCAGATAAAGATAGGAACCCCGTTAAGTCATGTTATAGAAAAAGTGAAACCTGAAACAGGAGCTAAGATTGTCTTTGGAGGGCCTATGATGGGGGAAGAGGTTAGTGAACTGCAGACTCCAGTCATAAAAGGAACTTCAGGAATATTGTTCCTGTCAGATGCAATTAATTCTGTAAAGAGGGAAAACTGTATTTCATGCGGATACTGTGTTGATGTCTGTCCTATGGGGCTTATGCCTATGAAGTTTGCTGAGCTTTATAGGATTGAAAAGTATGAAAAGCTGAAAGGGGTAAACTTAGGAAGCTGTATAGAATGCGGAGCATGTGAATATGTGTGCCCTTCCAGAGTACCTTTAATTAGAAGTATAAAGGAAGGTAAGAAAAAAATGGAGGAAATGGGGGGACTGAAATAATGGAAAATATAATAGTAAAAAACTATACTCCGCATATAAGAGTTAAAGACAGTGTTACAAAAGTGATGCTTGATGTAATAATAGCATTACTTCCTGCAGTGCTGGCAAGTGCACTGGTTTACGGTGTAGCTCCGCTTCTTGTTATAATGACATCGGTGGGGTCGGCAGTGGCAGCTGAATGGCTTTTTTCTGCAATATTCTTTAAAAAATATGATTCTGTAAAGGATCTGTCAGCAGTGGTTACCGGAATACTCCTAAGTATGGTTCTTGCCCCTTTTACACCGTTACATGTTGTAGCTTTTGGTGGGGCTATGGCTGTAATTTATGGGAAGCTTATTTATAGCGGATTAGGTAGGAACAGGTTTAATCCTGCAATAACAGGAAGGGAGTTTATGACAGTATTCTTTACTTCTATAATGACTTCAGGAGCAATATGGTATAATCAGGAAGCTCTCGTACTATCAGAAATGAAGTTCTTTGGATTTTTAGGGAATTTTTCATTTCTTAATAATATTGATTCACTAATATTAAAGTCTTCGGGAGCAATAGGAGAGTATTCTATACTTCTGCTTGTCCTGGGAGGAGTATATCTGCTTTACAAGGACAGGATATCATGGCATATTCCGGTAATGCTGTTTACAACGGTATTTCTTGGAATGGTAGCACTTAGAATTGCAGGAATAAGTGTAAGCCTGTCTATGGGAGGGCTGATGCTTTGTGGAATCTTCATGGCTACAGATATGCCGACAAGCTCCTCTACTCCTTCAGGAAAGATATTTTATGGGATTATGATGGGAATTGCAGTTATAGTTTTCTGGATATTTAATATAAAGAATGAGACGTTATCTTATGCAATCCTCCTTATGAATGGATTTGTACCTGTCATAAATGACATATTTACTCCTTTGCTCTTTGGAGAGGATAAGGAAGAAGTACAGGGGGAAAAGATAGGTAAGGGAATAGTCTATGGTGTAGTTATAGTCATTGCAGCTGTTATACTTTCATTCCTTCATCATTTTGGATTAGTTAGATATCTTTTATTCATATATATAATTTATACTACTGTGATGCTTGCAAGATCTAAGGAAATAAAATAAGGAGAACGGGATGGAGAAAATAAATTATAGTAACTGTAATGGAAAGTCGTTTGATATAAGTCCGGATTTATTTAACTCCAACTCCAGATATTATAATTTTATACAGGAAATGAACAGATTTCCGTGGAAGATATTCTATAAAGGGATTCTTCCAGGAAAAATAAAAAAAATAATAGACAGGCAGGCAGACTACCATCAGCAGGAATACGTAAAAAAATGCTGGGATAAGGTAATCGGTGATTACTTCATATTTATAAAAAATGGTGGGAAAGGTCTGTCTGAACATGTTGCTGCTAAAAAGAAAATTGAAGGGAGAAAGGTAATATGGCAATACTGGGGGACAGGATGGAATGAAGATGCTCTCCCTGATATAGTCAGATTATGTAGGAAATCAGTTGAAAGATATAAGGGGGAGTATGAAGTTATTCTTCTGGATGACGATAATCTGGAGGAATACATCAGCTTTCCTGAATTTATTTATGAAAAAAAGAAAAACGGGAAAATAAACTTGACTTTCTTTTCAGACATACTCCGTCTTGCATTACTTAATGTCTATGGCGGGGTATGGCTTGATGCTACTATTCTGCTGACAGCCCCCTTATTGGAAGAATATTCCGATATGGGTTATTTTGTGTTTCAGAGGGATTCTCATGTAAAAGACAGGAAATACTGGGAAAAGCTTAACAATGATTATTTTTCATGGGATAAAAGACACAGTGTTAACATGCTGAACAGCATTATATTTTCACAGAAGGGAGATAAAGTTATAGGGACTTTGCTTAACCTTCTCCTCCTGTTCTGGGAAAGAAGGGACAGGATTCCCCATTATTTTCTGTTCCAGATTATGTATGAAGTGTTAATGGTGAAGTATATGGCGGCAGACAGATGCAGAGTAGAAGACGATACATTACCTCATATACTGTTCAGTATGTGGAATGATAATTTTGACGAAGCAGAATATAATAAAATTATAAAGCAGATAAATATGCATAAGCTGACTTATAAGTCAGTAAATGAAAAAAATTGTAAGAAGGAATCCTTCTATGATTACTGTATAAAGGATTTGCAGGAGTATGAAAATGGGAAATAATATTAGTATAGTTACAGCTTTTTTTGATATAGGAAGAGGAGAAATAGGAGAGGAATTTCCAAGTTACCTGAAAAGGACGACAGAAACCTATTTTGAATATTTCTCCTATCTGGCATCCCTGGAAAATGAAATGGTAGTATTTACTTCAGAGGAATGGAAGGATAAGATTCTGGAAATGAGGAAAGGGAAACCTACAGAAGTAATTGTTGTCAACTTAAAGAAGAAGTTCAGGAATCAGCTGGAAATAATAGGAAAAATCCAGAAAAGTGATGAATTTAGGAACAGGGTAAACGAGGAAATGCTTGTAAATATAGAATACTGGTCTCCTGAATATGTCCTTATAAATAACTTGAAGGCGTATTTTGTCAATTATGCAATACGGAAAAGGCTTTTGAATAATGAGCTTGTCTCATGGGTTGATTTTGGATATATAAGGGAAAAGGAAACTTTAAATAATGTAAAATGCTGGAGATATGGATTTAATAAGAAGAAGATTCATCTATTTAAAATAAGGAGAAAATGTTCCCTTAAAAGAAAGGAAGATGTATATAACGCCATATTCAATAACTCAGTCTTTGTAATTGGAGGTGCTATTGTAGGGACTCAGGAAAAATGGAAAGTGTTTTATAGACTGCTTAAAAGGAATCAGAATGAGATGCTGATGGAAAATATCATTGATGATGACCAGGGGCTCTATATGATGAGCATATTTAAGGAACCGGAGCTCTTTAAGGTAAACTACTTAGGTAAAGATAACTGGTTCGGACTGTTTAAGAGATACGATGAAACATCCGAAGTAAGTATATTTGAGAAAATGAAGGACTTGTTAAAATAGGAGGAGAGATGAAATTATCGATAATCATACCAGTATATAATGTAGAAAAGTATATTGAGAAATGTCTGAATTCTATATTTAATTTAGATCTGGAAAATGAGATTATACTGATAGATGACGGTTCGAAAGACAAGTCTCTTGAAATAATTGAGAAAATAAAAAAAAATAATATAAATGA
>JBHACQ010000016.1:0-15224 GCA_041854625.1 Leptotrichia sp.
GCTGATGTCTATAGACCGGCAGCAAAGAAACAGCTGAAGGTTCTTGCAGAACAGGTGAAGGTTCCGTCATTTTCAATAGATGAGAGCAGTGATGTACTGGAGATATGTAAAAAAGGGCTGGAGGCAGCCTCTAAAGAACATGCTACATATGTAATCATGGATACGGCAGGAAGGCTGCATATAGATGAACAGCTTATGGAAGAACTTCAGCTGTTTCTTTGCTGCCGGTCTATAGACATCAGCTCCTATAAGAAAAGGGCTTTCACCTTTGGATTTTAAATGCTTTGCAAGTTTTCCTGCAAAAGTTGTCTTTCCTGCCCCCTGCAGTCCTGCAAGCATTACTATTGTAGGATTTTTATGGGACTTTGCTATCTGAACATTTGTCCCTCCTAAAACTTCTATTAATTCATCATGTACTATTTTTATAAACTGCTGTGTAGGATTTACTCCTGTTATTACCTGCTCCCCTAGAGCCTTGTCTCTTATTTTTGCAACAAAGTTTTTTGCCACCCCATAGTTTACATCTGCCTCAAGAAGTGCAAGCCTTACTTCCCTCAGAGCATCCTTCATGTTGGCTTCTGTCAGTTTTCCCTGGCCACTGACCTTTTTAAATATATCTTTAAACCTGTCTCCTAAGTTATTAAACATTAAAACACCTCATCATAATCAAAATCTTCTATTATCTTTTCCAAATTTTCCTTTGTAAAATTCCTTTTCAAGTCTTCCAGTTTCCTTTTCAGTTCCTTTTCCCTTTCAAATATTTTCAACTTATCTTCGTATTCGTCAAGCTGCCTGAATCCCCTTTTTATATTGTCAAAGACAGCCTGCCTCGTAATATTATATTCTTCAGCAATTTCAGAAAGGGAGCTGTTTTCTTCCAGATAGCTTTTCAGATACTTCTTCTGCTTGTGGGAAAACAGTTCTCCATAATACATGAAGAGTATTGAATATTTTAAAAAATCATCAAATTTATCCATAATAGTTTAATTATACTAATATTTATGTCCATTGTCAATTTTTCAGATATTTTTTCTATATGCCTGAAACTAAAAAATTTAAAAGCAGTCAAGCATTTACTTCTATATCTTGACTGCCCTGTTATTTTAGTATTCCTTGAAAATTATATCCGTTATTTTCCTAGAATGTAAGGAGAACCTTCCTGTCCAAAATCTTTTTCTGTAAGCTTCCTACATCCTGTAACATAATAATATTCGTACTTTCATTCCTTTCGTTTTCAAATATATTCCATTTACAGTCTTCCGGCTGTAACAATAAAATATCAGCCTGTCCATACTTCCATATCCAATATGATAATCTGATAGAGTATATAAAGACTTGTCACTTTAAGGCTTATCACTTTATTTTCTGAAGTATACTTTTATGTATATAGCCATATTCATATTTCTGAGCCCCCGGATATCCGATATACATCCATTTCCCCTTTCCGTGTTCAGGAAAAACAGTTACTTCTGTCCCTGTAGGTAGAGCTATAAGAGCTTTTGAACTTTTACTTGCTGCTAATCTGACATTAGCAAATCCATCCTTTGAACTTACTGTATGTGTACTGACATAGTCCTTTTCTTCATTTATTACATTACTTTTGTGTACATAACCTGAAACTCCTGTATCTCCTACCTTTACGTAATCCCATCCGTTTGAATCACTTATCCTGCTAACGCATCCAAAGTTAGATATCCTGCCTTTAACCGGCGAACCTTCAGAAGACGATTCCCTTAAAACAACATACCCGTCTTTGGAAAATACTTTAGGAAAACATTTTAGGCTTGATATATCTTTCGGAACTGTCCCCTGATTCAATAACTCTGAACTTTCCGTCTGTTTTTTATTATTCTGTTCTGAAACGGTTATCTGTACAGATTCTGAATTTTTATTCTGATTCTTATTAGAGGAAGTCTCATTTTCTATTTTTTCTTTACTTCCTGACCTTATATTTATGAACGTCATAACTCCTGCCGTTACTGCTGACCCTAATAAAAATCCTGCTATCAGTCCCCTGAAACTATATTTTCTTTTCATACCGGTTTCTCCTTTATTCATTAGATTAGTCCACTGATATCTCTTGTTATGTTCAGTCTCCCATAAAATTAATATAATATGAATATGGAGCTTAAATAACAATGACTATCACAAATTATAAATATATATTATCATAAATGAAAGAAATAAGATAGGGGGATGACAGTAAGGCTATAGGATTTCTAAGCTCCCTCAATCTTTCTTCCAAATTCCATGAATTTTTCAGCTCCATTGCCGCTGACATCTCTTTTATTCCGACATCTCTTTTATTTCTTTGTTATCTGCATCCCCTATTCAAACTCTTCTTTAATCAGCCTGTCAGTTTCATCATAAGTTTTTCCATAATCCAGAAAAGGTCTCTTTAAGACAAGAACAGTAACTCCACATTCCCTGCATGCATCTATTTTTTCCCTTTCTCCACCTGTTTCTCCGCTTTCCTTTGTTATGAGGAAATTAATATTATAGCTTTCCAGTATTGCCTTATTTAATTTTTTTCCTACAGGACCCTGGATAGCGATTATTTTTGACGGGGCATATCCCAATTCTTCTGCCTTCTGAACGGAAGATGCTGTAGGTAATATCCTTATGTAGAGGTTATTTTTTTCTCCCATTTCCTTTATTTCTGCAAGATTATTGGAACCAAGGGTACTTAATATATTCCTGTTTTCAAATTTTTCCATATATACTTTCATTTCCTTGAGGGAAGAAAACCTCTCTATATTTTCATTTCCATATTCTAGCATCTTTCTTTCAAATCTTATATATTTTACTCCCGACTCTCCTGTAACCTTTATTACAGACCTGCTTACATTTACTGCATAAGGATGACTTGCATCTATTACTGCCGTTATATTCCTGCTTATAATCAGCTCCTTCATCTGCTTTTCATCCAGTCTCTCAGATATAGTTTCTATCCTTCCTTTCCCTCTGTCCTTATATTCTTCCAGCAGCTTTTCTCCATAGCTTGTTGCCGTAGTTACAATTATCTTTTCATCTGTCCTCTCCAGAAGTTTTCCTGTTATTTCCCTTGAGTCTCCTGTTCCTCCTACAATCCATATCATTTTTCTACCAAAGTCCTTATTTAATTTTTTGTTCCCTTTTACCCTTCATAGATGGAATATTTCCCATCTTCAAAAGTAAATATCTCATATCTCCCATTTTCAATAAGCTTTCTTTCATCAAGATCCTTAGCAGCTTCCCCATTAATATAGTTCAGGAACAGTTCCAGCACTGTGCCGTGAGTTACTATGAGAACATTGCCTGCCGCTGTTCCTTTCACAATTTTTCCAAGTCCCGCAAGGAATCTTTCAAGCCCCTTATCCAGTTCTTCACCTCTGATATTTTCAGCACAGTAATCCTTTACGTTGTGAAAATAGTTCCAGGCTTCTTCAGGATATCTTTTAAATATTTCATCAAAGGACAGACCCTGCCATTCTCCGAAATGTATTTCATTCAGTTCAGGTATACTTTCCAGCTTTCCACATTCTTTCCTTCCTTTTTCAGAACAGTTCGTGTCCATTATTATTTGGGCAGTTTTTACAGCTCTTCCCAGCCTGCTTGAATACACCCTCTTAAAGTCTATATTTTTAAGTTCCTCTGCTGTTCCTCTTATTTTCTGTATCCCTTTTTCAGTTAACGGGGAATCCAGCTGTCCCTGAAACTTTTTCTGGACATTCCATTCAGTTTCTCCATGTCTTACTATATAAAGTTTCAGCTTTTCCTTTACTGCTCCTGTTTCTGTTATCTTATCCATCCTGCTCCTTTCTGTCAGTATTTATTCTAATTCAGGATATCTTCTGACAGTCCCCGTAATACTGCATGCTCCCTCTATTACAGGAAACATCATTACTGCTCCTGACCCTTCTCCAAGTTTCATATTCATAAACAAGGAAGGAATCAGTCCCATTTCTGACATAATATATTTCATGCCGGGCTCCTCACTCATATGGGAAGCTATCATATAGTCTTTTACATTTCTGTTCATCCTGTAGGCAGTTAATGCTGCAACTGCAGAAATAAATCCATCTATTACAACAGGCACCCTGTTTTTCCCGCACCCCAGGAAAACTCCTGTCATACCTGCTATATCAAGTCCTCCTACTTTTGATAACAGCCTGACGGTATCCTCCTGTTTTTCATTTTTTGAAATTCCGTTTACTTCGAGTGCTCTTCTTATAACTTCTATTTTATGGATAAGACACTCTTCATCTATTCCGCTTCCGTATCCCACAATATCCTTTAAAGGGAGGTCTGTATATGCTTTCAGAAGGGCACTGCTTGTAGTAGTATTCCCTATCCCCATTTCTCCTGTTGCAAAGAGATTATACCCCTGTAACACCAGTTGGTCCACTGTTTCAATCCCTATCTCGATAGCTTTGACAGCCGTTTCATAGTCCATTGCAGCTCCTTCCGTAATGTTATCAGTTCCGTACTTCATCAGCTTCCTTCCTATGACACCTGAAAGATTTATTTCCTTCCTTTCATCAGTCCTTTCATCAATTCCAAGATCTATTACCTTGATATCTGCTCCATATGTACTTCCAAGAGCATTTACAGATGCCTTCCCGTTAACCATGGCCTCCACCACATATTGTGTTATAACTTTACGCGACTTGCTCACACCTTCAGATTCCACTCCATTATCTGCTGCCATTACGACTATCACTTTTCCTGAAGGGACATAGTTTTCTCTTATCCCTTCCATCTGGATTGCCAGTTCCTCTAATTTTCCTAGACCTCCTGGAGTCTTCAGCAAAGCATTAAGTTCCTTCTCCTTCTTCTTCATTCTTTCCAGATTGGCTGGCATTATCTGCTCCAGTGTCTTATTTAAAAGCTTCATGTCACTCCCCCTGCCTCTTCCGGCACTTCCCTATTTCTTCAAATGCTTTTTCTGTAGCCGAAAGCATCTTTTCCATGTCCTTTTCAGTATGGGCTGCCGACAGGAAATGTGCTTCATATTTAGAAGGAGGTACTATAATTCCATTTTTCAGCATCGTGTCAAAATATATATTATACATTTCATCATCTGTCCCTATTGCACCATCTAAGTCCTTCACTTTATTTTCTGAAAAAAATATTGTAAAAAGGCTTCCCACATGATTTACAGTTGCCTTTATTTTATATTTTCCTATCAGGTTCCTTATCCCTTCTACAAGATTTCCTGTTTTTCTATCCAGTTCCTCATATATTTCAGGATTTCCCTTTAAAATGGAAATGGTCTTCATTCCTGCAGCTACTGAAATGGGATTTCCTGATAGTGTCCCTGCATGATACACGCTTCCTGACGGAGATATCATGTCCATTATTTCCCGCTTCCCTCCAAATGCTCCTACAGGATAGCCTCCTCCTATTATTTTCCCCAGCACAGTCAAATCAGGAACTACTCCGTACATCTGCTGGGCTCCTCCTAAAGCTGTCCTGAAACCGCTTATGACTTCATCAAATATTAATACGATTCCTTTCCTCTCTGTTATTTCCCTGAGCTTTGCCAGAAATTCCCCTTCTGTTTCTATAAGCCCCATATTAGCAGGAACCGGTTCGAGAATTATACAGGCTATATCTTCCTCATCTGTCAGTCTATCAACTTTTTCTATATCTCCGAAGGGAAGTGTCAAAGTGTCCTTCATTACCCCTTCCGTTATTCCGTTACTGTCCTGATGTTCAAATGTAAGGAGTCCTGAACCTGCCTTTACCATCAGGGAATCTGAATGTCCGTGGTAGCACCCTTCAAACTTGAGTATCCTGTTTCTGCCTGTAAAAGCTCTGGCTACCCTTACCGCCGCCATTGCAGCTTCCGTCCCTGATGTAGTCAGCCTCAGTTTGTCTATTGATGTAAAACATTTCTTTACAAGTTCAGCAAGCTCAACCTCCCTTCCTGTAGGAAGTCCAAAGGAAGTTCCTTCTTCTATGGCATTCTTTACAGCTTTTAAAACTTCAGGATGGTTATGCCCTAAAATCATAGGTCCCCACGATCCTATACAGTCTATATATTCATTTCCGTCTTCATCATAAAGCCTGCTACCCAAGGCTTTTCTTATGAATATAGGATAATCCTTCTTTACTGACATGAAAGCCCTTACAGGACTGTTAACTCCTCCAGGTATGGACTTCTTTGCTTTTATATACAGCTTTTCTGAATTGGATGTATTCATATTATTATCTCCGTTTCCATTAATACTTTCTAAATTTTATTTCCTATAACTTCAGCAACTTGAATCCTTATTTTCCCCCAATCAAATTACATATTCAATAATCTTTTCCAGAAGACCTTCCTCCGTATACTTTTCAGCTTCTATTCCTACCTTAAATCCATACTTTTCTATTGTTCCAGTTGTAACAGGACCGATAGAAGCTATTATTTTGTCCTTTAAGATTTCCGTTATCCTGTTTTCTTCGTTTCCATCTATACTATCTTCTGTCTTTCTTAATCCGAAAGTTTCAGCAAAGGCTTCAAAGGCTGACGAACTTAGGAACATTAATATGTCACTGTCTGCTACACATTTTTCTGTCTCCTGCTTTTCTTGAATTACCTTTACTGTCCTGTATACTATAAGCCTTTCATATCTTCTATTGTAAAGTTCTGTATACTCCCTTTCCTTTACAGAAGATATGTCAGACACTGCAAATAATATCTTATCATTTTCATTTGTAAAGTTTACACATTCCTCTGCCAGTTTTTTCCCGGTATATTCTTCAGGAAAGAAATCCGGAATTATTTTATATTTTCTAAGCTCTTCTGCGGTCTTCTCACCTACAGCACCTATCTTTATATCCTTCAGCTGTCTAATATCTTCCAGCTTCCTCATAAATCCTGCAACTGAATTTACACTGTTAAAAAGTATTGCCTTATACTGGCTAAAATCAGGCATTTTAAAATCAGTATATTCTATGTTTATAAAAGGAAGAGAAACTGCCTGTCCTCCCAGTCCGTTAATCCTGTCAGATATATCCTTCTGCCTTTCCCTGTTTCTAGTAACAAGTATATTTTTCCCAAATAACGGCTTCTTTTCAAACCAATTCATCCTGTCCCTCATGTTTACTGTTTCACCTATAACAATGACGACAGGAGACTTTATATTCCCACTTCTTACAGTTTCCACTATTGTTTCCATTGTTCCTGTGCATACTTCCTGACCTGAAGTAGTCCCTTCCTTTATTACTGCAACCGGAGTTCCCTTATCTTTTCCATATTTTATGAGGTTTTCTATGATTTTTTCAAGATTGGAGAGCCCCATAAGGAATATGAGCGTACCTTCAAGTTTTGCAATTATAGGAAAGTTGAGTTCTTCTCCGTCTATTTTCGTATGCCCTGTAAACACATGAAAGGATGTGTTTATACCCCTATGGGTTACAGGTATTCCTGCATAAGCAGGAACTGCAATAGCCGATGTTATCCCTGGTATTACTTCAAATTCTATCCCCTCTTTTAGAAGGCTTTCGATTTCCTCTCCTCCACGACCGAAAACAAAGGGATCTCCTCCCTTCAGCCTCAGTACTGTCAAATTTTCCTTCCCCTTCTCTACCAGTATATCATTTATTTCCTTCTGCAGTTCCCCTCCTTCAGATGAACCTTTTCCCATGTATATAAGCTCTGCATTTTCCCTTGCATAGTTCAGTATATTCCTGTTTATCAGCCTGTCATAAATTATACAGTCAGCCTTTCTGATTATATTCTTCAGTTTCAGAGTTATAAGCTGCTCATCTCCACATCCTGCTCCAGCAATGTAGACTTTCCCTTTTTTATCCACCTTATTTTAAAATCTCCTTCTTCATTTTATCACACAGTTCCTTCACAAGATGACGGTAATTTTCCTTTTCCCCCTCTATATCCATCAGAATCCGCCTGTTTCCATTACTGTACATTCCCTTTATATATATCCGGTTCCCTTTGATTACCGAGGAACAGCCGATAGGAGCATGACATCCTCCGTCAAAGATTCTTGAGAATTCCCTCTCTGTTTCACACATTATCCTTACTTCCCTGTCATCTATCTCTTCCAGAATCCTTCTTATCTTCCTGTCCTTCTCCCTGCACTGTATACAGAGTATCCCCTGCCCAGGAGCAGGCATTACCCTGTCTGCTTCAAAATATTCAGAAATCTCCTTCTCAAGTCCGGTTCTTTTAATACCTGCCGCCGCAAGAATGATTGCATCGTATTCTCCTGCATGAAGCTTTCCTAGCCTTGTATGTATATTACCCCTTATAGGCTTAACTGTAATGTCCTTCCTCAGATTCATGACTTCCGATTCCCTTCTTACACTTCCTGTCCCGATTACCGAATATGCGGGAAGGTCAGAAAATGCTTCCCCCTTCCTTGAGATAAGTACATCACGGTTATCTTCCCGTATCGGAAAGCAGGCATTCAGAAGACCTTCAGGAGTCACCTGAGGCATATCCTTCAACGAATGGACAGCCATGTCTATTTTCCCTTCCAGCATTTCCCTTTCTATTTCCTTAACAAAAATTTCCTTCTGGGTTTCTCCCCTCATCTTCTTGAAATCTCTCAGGTCCTTATCTCCTGTTGTTACTATTACCTTCAGTTCAATCTGAAGGGGAAGTCTTCCTGAAAAACCTTCTATCCCTTGAAAATCATCAGAATTCCTTATCCTGTCATATCTTTCAATAAGCATTTCCTTCACTTTTTCAGCCTGGGCAAGTGCCAGAATACTTCCCCTAGTTCCTATTATTATTTTATTGGATTCCATTTATTCCCTCACGTTCTGTCCTTTTCATCCTATATCTGTTTCCTCTTTCTATTTTATCAAACAGCTTGTTAATCTGTTCATTTATTATATAGGAATATTTTTCAACAATTTTATCCCTTTTCTCAATATTCTTATTGTATTCGTCCCATATATCCTCCAGATGATACAGTTCTGCATTTTCACTTTCCCCTATACCGGATTCAATGTCCCTTGGAACTGCCAGGTCAAGGAAAAGTCTTTTTCGTCCATCTGCCAGAATGTCCCTCATCCTTTCTTTTTCCAGTACAAGATGAGGAGCTGAAGTTGCACTTATTATTATGTCACTGTTTCCTACAAATTCATATTTCTGATGAAAATCCGCAGTCTGGACACCTTCAAACATCTTCTGAAGCTCCACAGATTTCCTGAAGCTCCTGTTTGTCATTACCAGTCTACATTTCTCTGATTTATGGAGCAGGGCAAGTATGGATCTGCTCAGATCCCCTACCCCTATTATGAATATGTTCTTGTCTTCCAGCGTTTCCACCTTTGACTTAATAAATTTTACAGCTATTGAGTCAAGGGAGACATTCCTTTCATTTATCCTGCTTTCACTTCTGAATTTTTTCCCGGTTTCTATGCCGTTGTTGAATATGATATTAAGCAAGGATGAGGTTCTGCCGGCTTCAAGATTTTCCATATATGCCTTCTTTAACTGAACCAGTATCTGGTCTTCTCCCTTTATTACAGAATCCAGTCCGCATATAACTTTCAAAAAGTAATTTACAGCTTCGTTTCCCCTGTAGCTCTTATCATTTCTGCTATTAAAATCCCTCTGAATCATTTCAATATGAAAATCCTCAGAAACATCCATATAAAGTTCTATTCTTAGACATGTCTCCACTGAAACATATCCCCTTATTATTCCCTTTTTACAATATTCTTCCATTATTCCCTTATATCCGGTTCTTATAAACTCTTCCCTTTCTTCAAGGGAAAGATTCCTATAATTGAAGCTTATAATCTGAAAATTCCCTATTGAACTTCTCTCCATTTCTTTCTCCAGTAATCTTTGTTTATTGTCAGTTTCCCATATCATATACTTTTTTATATGTTTATGTAAGTGTCTAAGGTTACAGGCACATCCTGTATATCTTTATGACATCTTCCTTATTTAGAGGAAGGTAGGCTGTTTCAAGCTTTCCTCCTCTTGTCGCCTTTTCTGCCATCTCTTCAAATTTTTCTTCATTTATTCCAAGTTCAGTAAGGCTTGCCGGAATTCCGCATTCGAGGAAGAATCTTTCAGTAGCATCTATAGCCCTGTTTGCCAGGGCAAACCTGTCCTCCATTTTTTCAGATATTTTCTCAAAATGCCATACATTTACTGCATAATCACAGAACTTGTCGACAGTCTCTTCATTCAGTACGTATCTCATCCATTTAGGAGTAATAATGGCAAGACCTGTTCCATGAGTTATGTCATAGTAGGCACTCAGCTGGTGCTCTATGGAATGGCAGCTCCATGCTCCGCCTTTTCCTGCACCGCATAGTCCATTTAACGCCATTGTGCTTGCCCACATAAGGTTTGCCCTCGCCTCATAGTTTTCAGGTTCTTTTAAGGCTACAGGACAATATTTCAGACAGGCTTCCAGTATGCCTTCAGAAAATCTGTCCTGGATAAATGCCCCCTTTTCCTTCTTAAAATAGTTTTCAAATACATGGGACATTATGTCTGCTGTTCCTGCTGCCGTCTGGATAGGAGGAAGTGTATACGTGTATGTAGGATCCAGTATTGAAGTTCTAGGCATCATACTCCAGTGGGCAGTCCCTATCTTTTCATTTTTCTTCAGGTCTGAAATTACAGCGGTCTTATTCATTTCAGAGCCTGTAGCTGCCAATGTAAGTATAGTGACTATAGGAAGTGCATCTTTTATTTTCCCTGAATCCAGGACTATGTCCCATGTATCTCCTTCATAATAAACTCCGGCTGCTATAACCTTTGCACAGTCTATTACGCTTCCTCCTCCGGCTGCGAGAACCACATCTATCTTTTCCTTCCTGCATATCTCCACTCCCTGGCAGACCGTCTCTATTCTAGGATTCGGCTCCACTCCCTTTAACTCATATATGTCAAATCCTTCAAGAAGCTTATATATGTCTTCATATATACCATTTTTCTTAATGCTTCCTCCGCCATAGACAAGAAGCACTTTCTTCCCATATTTCCCTACCGATTCCCTTAGATGCCTGATTTCCCCCTTACCAAAAAGTATTTCCGTATACGCATGAAATTTAAAATTATCCATTCCTGACCTCCTATTTTTTACCTATCTTTATAACCCTTATCTTATCCTGTCTGCCGGAAAGACTATCCCTATCTGTTTTCTAGCTTCATCCATTATTTCCATTACTTTCAGTGACATCTCAAAAGTATTTACAGGGGATTCCTTCCTGCCTTCATTAAACAAGTCAATAAAATGCCTCAGTTCATAATACATCCCGTTTTCCCTTCTAGGTACAGTCAGTTCTGTCTTCCTGCCTCCATTTTTCCTGTCAATAAAATAAAGCCTTTCTATTTCAGAAGGATGCTCTATTAAAAAAGAACCGTCTTCTCCTATTATTTCACTCGGATTATATGAATTATATATCTTTGAGTACATTACAACTGCATCCATATCCTCATAAATCATATTAAGGTTGCCATAGGCATCTATTCCTTTCCCATCTTCCAGGATCTTCCCGTCTGCCCTTACTTCTTTTGGCATACCCAGGAGGGAGACAGTCAGGAATAAAGGATAGACACCTATATCCATTAAAGCTCCATTAGAAAATTCGGGCTTAAAGGCATTTTTCACATCCCCCTTCAGATAATCTTCATACCTTGAGGAATACTGGCAGTAACCTGCTGTCATTTTCCTTATCTTTCCTATTTTATGCATATTTTCCTTTAATATACTGTAGGAAGGTATAAAAGTCAGCTTCATGGCTTCCATATACAATGTACTGTTTTCTCTTGCAGCACTTATCACTTCCTTAAGTTCTCTTGTATTGGAGGCTGACGGCTTCTCACATAGGACTGCTTTCCTGTTTTTCAGGAAGACCATGCTCTGGGCTGCATGAAAGGAGTTAGGAGAAGCTATATATACTCCGTCAATCTCATCACTTTCAGCCATTTTATCCAGATCCGTAAATATCCTTTCCACTCCATATTTTTCAGCAAACTTTCTTGCAGTTTCTTCTGTCCTTGAATAAACAGCTGCAAGTTTAAAATCTTCCATTTCCCTTCCTGCATCAATAAGCCTGTCCGTTATCCAGTTTGTTCCTATTATTCCAAATCTCATACTCCCTTTCCTCCCTTTCTCTATTTTAATCCATCTGTTGAAGTTCTGCCTCTTCCAATGACCTGTAGCCTTTCCTTACTACTATTTCTTCCAGGTTCCTTTCAGCCAGATTCACTTTCCTTTCAGTGCATTCATTTATATAGATAAGATATCTCTTCAGCGTCTTCAGGGAATATGAAAGCAGCTCGCCCCTAAGATATGTCTCTATCGAAGTGAAGTCAGGCGTATCCCCTTCTGAATAAAGCGGTCTGCCTTTTTTAGCCAGGTTAGGATATTTTTCCATAACTTCCTGTTCCCATTTCATATATACTTTCAGAATCATTTCTGCCGCTTCCCTTTTTTCCTGGGAAACTTCAGGAAGAAATTCCTTTATCCTTTCAAATTCTTCAGGTGCACTGTATTCCATCATTCTGGCATATTTCTCTACGACAGGATTACAGTTTCCGTGTCTTGCTATAATAAGGTCGTCAAGATAGCTTCTTAGGACTTCCAGTGGCAATATTGTCCACTGACTTTCCCTCATAACAGTAAATTCTCCATAGTTATCCTGACATTCTGCCCTTCCTTCCGTATGTCTTGCCTCCTGAAAAAATTCCCATTCCCTTTCCAGTATCTGCCTTATTGTATTCTTTTTTATTTCCTCTGTCTCCTTCTCAGACAGTTCCTTATTTCCTTCCCTTTCCTCTTCTATTTTATTTCCATATAGAATCATATCAATTCTCCTTCATCTTCTATATTCTATAACTGACCTTTTTGGTACTTTTTAATCTTTCAAAAAGTACATTTGTTTTACAAGCACCTATTATATTATATTCTAGTCAAGCCAGGGTGACCAGTTCCTCAATTTTTCATCTTCTATTTCCTGCTGTACTGCCGGTCCATAATCTAGCAGGAAGTCACTTCCTATATTTTCCAGGCCGGCATATTGTCTTTTCAGTTCCGTTATTATATCTCCACAGACTGATTCAATTATCTCAGTTTTCCTATCTACTTCATTTAAAGGTCCTTCCACAAGCATCTTTATCCTGTCATATGTTTTTTCTCCCAGGACAGGAAGCTCCTTCATCCTTCTATGCATCCATTTATAAAAGGGCTTGTACTCCCTGTTGAGAAGATAGATCATATGAACTGCCTCATCAATAAACTCTGTTTCTGCCATCCTTGCTGCAACCGTTTCATTCCTTTTCATACATCTGGAAAAATTGTACTGTCCGCTCTGGGCAATCTTCATACACCTTGTAGCAATCTTATTCTTCCTTATGTCTTCAGGAAAATAATTTTTCAGGGTCTTACGGATTTCAGTAAACCTTCCCAGGCTGTCCATAAAAACTTCTCCATTTACGGCAGTCGCCAAGGCTGTTTCAGGTATAAGCCTCCAGTCATAGAGGTTTGAAGGTGCTTCCTCCATTCCAAGGAACCTGTAGTACCAGTCATCCATATTGAGGATTCCTCTCCTGCCGTCTCCCCATTCACTTTTATTCAGAGCCTTGAATCCCATAAATTCCTTAGGAAGTCCATCTACATATCTCTGCAGGCTTTCTCCATATGTTTCATAGTCTTCCCTTGTAAGCCATATACAGCATGACGGTCCAAAGTCATGATCCCTTGATATTACATCATCATATCCGAAACATTCCGATCCTTCCCCTGCAAGTCCTGCCGCCATCCTGTCAATAATCTGTGGAAAGCCTTCCTTTATGGCTGGCATATATATTTCCATGAAATACCTTCTGGAAAGCTCCATTCCTTTCATATCATTCTTCAACTATCTCCCCAGCCTTTCCCTTACAATTTCAATATTCTGTAAAAGGCTCTTATAGCTGCTGCTGTCTTTTCCAAAAGCCTGCATGCATATTTCAGCACTCTCTTCAAAATATTTAAGGGCATTCTCAAAATCTCCGTTATTATAGTACTGGATTGCAAGGTTGTTAAGGGAAGCCGAATAGAGGCTATGTTCCTTTCCTACAGCCTTTTCTATCAGTCCAAGGGATTTTTCGAGGTATTCTTCCGATTTTTTTCTGTTCCCTACCTGCATATAGGGGAATACCATGTTACTCAATGTAGTTGCGTACTGCAATGTATATTCCGGATTTTCTTCCAGTATGGCACGGCTCCTTTCATGAAGTTCAATCGCCTTCTCATGTTTTCCGGTCTCCTGACAGAACAGCCCGAAATTATTGCAGAAGCCTGCATACAGGTAATCCTTCTGAAGATTATTTTCTTCATATATACTGAGCGTCCTTAAATAAAGCTCCTCAGCCTTTTCCATTTCCTTCATGAATCTGTATACTTCTGCAAGGTTCAGACTGCATGTCGCATAGGACACATTATTATTTCCATAACGGCTTCCTATCAGTTTTCCTGCCTTTACAAGTGCATCTACTGCTTCTTCAAAGGCACCGATATACTTCAATGTTCCTCCCAGTTCGTTCAGTATCTTTATATTTTCATCACTTTCATCGCCATATACTTCTTCAGTAAGTCCTGCAAGCTGTCTTAAGACAGCAGCTTCCTCAACGGTTTTTCCCTGCTGCATATACTGGTTCCTAAGATTAGTCAGCCTTAAGATTTCTTCCTTCCTCTCATCCATCATTTCCATAGTTGTTATCCTTTCCGCAAACTGTTACTTTTATTTCAGTATAACACACTAATTCCCAAGTTTAAAGTAGAAATATTTTCTCGATTAATTCTGTGTATATTTTTTATAAAATGAAAAGAGGCTTATGCCCCTTTAAAATTTGTAGAATATATTTATATCTTAACATTTTTTTACTTTTTAGAATTTTCAAAAATAAACTTTCTTTCCTTTTGAACAAAAAGTATTGCCAATATCCTTTCTGATTTCAAGCCTCCAAAATAATTATTTTTGTCTTTTTTTCTCTATATCTAGCCTAAATTTAAAAACTTCTACCATAATCTATACATATCATTTCCCAGTTTCTTTAATGACCATAGGAAAATAATAATAGGAAGTATAAAAGGTAAAGTTGCCATCAGTACTTCATCCCCTCCTGTTATTCTCCACATAAAATTTAAATAATGCTCTTGTAAAAAAATTCCTGAAAAATTAAAAAGAATATGAAGATATATTGTAATCCATATTTTCTCATACTTCCGGATTACATTTCCTAAAAATATACCGTATATTGCCGTGTAAATCCC
>JBHACQ010000017.1:0-2970 GCA_041854625.1 Leptotrichia sp.
ATTCTCTACTGCCACATCATCAGTATATTTCCCTGTCCCAAGCGTCTTTTCCTTTGCATCCAGCCTGTCCATATTTTCTCCTACAAGCCCTTTACATTCAACTTTAGGAATTTCCTCAGCATCCCTGAAAATCCTTGCAGCAAGCATTACAGCATCAAATATTTTTACATACCCCGTACATCTGCATATATTTCCTTTAAGGGCATTCTTTACTTCTTCCAGGGTAGGATGATTATTTTTATCAAGTAATGCCTTTGTGCTCATTACCATTCCAGGTATACAGAATCCACATTGAACAGCTCCTGCTCTTGTATATGCATAAGCATACACATCCTTTTCCCTTTCGCTCAGACCTTCAATTGTCGTCAAAGTTTTCCCGTTTATCCTTTCAGTAGTCAGGACACATGCTCTCATTGTTTTACCATCAAGTATTACAGTACATGCTCCACATGCTCCTTCTCCGCATCCATTCTTTGTTCCTGTAAGTTTAAGGTCTTCTCTCAGATAAGTCAATAAATTTTTCTTGACATCTGTTGAATATAACTTTCCGTTAATTGTAAATTCATACATAATCTAACTCCTTCTAGAATCGGAAATTTAATCATTTCTAGATTCTATTCCACACTTTTTGAGCTAATTCAATACTTTTTGCTGTAATGGCATCTTCATCTATACCTATAAGTATTCTTTCATCCATTACTATTTTACCATTAATTATTGTAGTGTCAACGTTTCTTCCACTTATCCCGAATAATAAATGTCCATTTATATTACTTTCATTTAAAGGTGTAGGAGCTTTATAGTCCACTATTATTACATCTGCATAATATCCTTCCTTCAAGATTCCTACTTTACCATTTTTCATAAATCTGTTTGCTATCATAGGATTGTTACTGAATACCATCTGAGGGGCTTCTACCCATCCTACGCTTGGAAGCCTTTTTTCATGTTTTGTTATTATATTCATTACTTTATATGACTCCATCATATCAGGAGTATATCCGTCTGTCCCTAATCCTACAGGAATTCCTTTCTTGAACATATCAAGAACCGGTGTAACACCTACAGCATTTCCCATATTAGATTCAGGATTATGTACAACTGCAACATTGCTTGCCTTCAGCATATCTATCTCTTCCTCAGTGACATTAATACAGTGTACAGCAATACTCCTGTCATTTAATACACCTCTGTTATACCATCTTTCTATTACCCTCTGATTGTATTTTTCAAGGGAATCTACAACATCTTCTATTCCTTCTGCACAATGCACATGAAAGCCTTTATTCACAGATGATACAGCTGCCAGACATTTATCAAGTGTCTTATCTGATATAGTAAGGGATGCATGTAATCCGAAAAGACCTCTCAACATATCGTCATTTTCAGCATCACAGTATTTTATAAAATCTATATTTTCCTTTATCCCTGCATCTGCTATTTCTTCCCCGTCCCTGTCAGATACTTCATAACAGAGATTGCTCCTGATTCCTGTCATCTTTGCAGCTTCTGCTACCTTGAAGAGGCTTCCTTCTACTGCATGGGCACTGGCATGATGGTCTATAACTGTTGTAACTCCACATTTTATCTGTTCTATCATAGGAATTAAGGCACTGTACTTTACATCTTCCAGGTTAAGCGTCCTGTCCAGCCTCCACCATAAGTTTCTTAAAACTTCTCCGAACATTGTCGCTGGTTTTCCTCCAAGGAACATCCCTCTGGCAAAAGTGCTGTAATAATGCATATGGGTATTTACAAATCCTGGCATAACCAGTCTTCCTTTTGCGTCCTTATATTCTGCAGCAGGATACTTTGCCTTCAGTTCTTCTGTCTTTCCTACCTCTTTTATAAGGTTTCCTTCAATTAAGACTGCTCCATTTTCTATATAAGGCTGATCATCATTTCTTGTAAAAACTTTACCATTTCCGATTAAAATCATTTTAACCTCCTAAATTTCAAGCATGTAATAAGAATAGTTCTTTAATATCGTGTTTAAATAAATATTCATTTCTTCTGATATATTACCGTCACCTAATACATGTTCTATTACCGTTCCGTCTTCCCTTCTTACTCTGAATCTGTCTTCTCCTATACGTAAGAAACCTTTGTTAGTACTATCTTCAAAGTCATGTTCTGTCCAGAATACTGTTATCTTGTCCTTATATGGATTTCCTGTATGAGGACAGAAAATTCCACAGTTTCCACATTCATTACACATTCCGTCCACGTGGACAATCTGATGTTTCTGTGTAAACTTGCCATATCTGTCATCCAGCTTTATAAGTACATTTGCTCTGTTAGGACACACATCTACACAGATTTCACATATCCTGTCACATGTCAGGCAACGTCTTCCATCTTCTTTCCCGGAAATTCCTTGAGCCAGTATTCCTTTCCTTTCATATAAGATTTCATCTGACTGAGGTATGTCAAACTTCTTAAAGTCATTTGTCAGTCCACATTTATCAAGTATATTTTTAGAAATGACTTTGGCATCTGCTACAGCTTTGACTATTGTTGCCGCTCCTGCCTTACAGTCTCCTGCTATATATACATTTTCCTTCGTTGTTTCGTTAAACTGGTTAAGCTTTGCATATCCTCTATCTGTAAGCTCAAGTCCATTCTGGGCAAACAGTGAACTGTCCACTCTTGCTCCTGTTGCATTTACAATTGTATCGAACTCATATTTTTCAAATACTCCTGTTCCTTTTACTCCCCTTCTTCCTGAAGAATCCCTGTCTGTCAGTTCCATTACTTCACATACAATTTCCTTACCGTCATAACTTACAGGAGCTAACAATTCCTGAAATACTACTCCATCCTGTAGAGCTATTTCCTTTTCTTCAGGTTCAGCTGGCATAAAGTCCCTAGTTCTTCTGTATACTATAGACACTTTTTCTACACCAGGACATCTAAGTGCTGTCCTTGCACAATCCATAGCTACACTTCCTCCACCTAGAACTGCAACTC
>JBHACQ010000018.1:0-12728 GCA_041854625.1 Leptotrichia sp.
ATTAAAGAAGCTGAGGGAATCTGCATTGTCAAAATTTCCCGGAGTAAGCGTAGAAAGAGGAAGGGTACTTACAAAAGCCTATAAGGAGCATGAAGGGAAATCCAGATATATAGTCAGGGCCTATGCAGTGAAGGAAATACTGGAAAATATGACAATCTATATTAAGGATGGAGAACTTGTAGCCGGAAATCAGTCTGTAGATGAGAGGACAGCACCTTTCTTTCCTGAATATGCAGTGGACTGGATAATGGATGAGCTGAAGGAGAAGGGTAATTTTGATTCAAGGGACGGAGACAAGTTCAGGATACCGGCTGAGGAAATTCCTGAGATGCTGGAAATATGTGAATGGTGGAAGGGAAGGACACTGAAGGATAAGGCCTATGCCCAGATGCCACAGGAAATAAGGGAAGCGGGAACAGTAAAGATAATCCATGGAGAAGGTAATATGACTTCAGGAGACGGACACATAGTCCCTTCCTTTGAAAAAGTACTGAACAAGGGGTTAAGAGGAATAATAGAGGAAGCAAGAGAGGCAAGGGAAAAAGTGGATATAACAGTATACGGAGGCTACAACAAGGTAGACTTCCTGAAATCTGTTGAAATAGTGGCAGAAGCAGTCATAAACTTTGCCCACAGATATGCAGACCTTGCATTGAAGCTGGCTCAGACTGAAGAAGACGAGACAAGGAAGAAGGAACTGCTGACAATTTATGAAAACTGTATGAATGTACCTGAGAAGCCTGCTAAGACATTCTGGGAAGGGGTACAGGCAATATGGTTTATCCATCTGGTAATTCAGATTGAAAGTAATGGACATTCTGCTTCCCTCGGTAGAGTGGATCAGTATCTATACCCTCTATACAGGAAAGATGTCGTTGAAGGGGATATGGACAGGGAATTTGCAAAGGAACTGCTCCAGTGCCTATGGGTGAAGCTGTATTCAGTAATAAAGGTAAGATCCACATCCCATTCAGGATATGGAGCAGGTTATCCTACATATCAGAATGTAACTTTAGGCGGATCGAAGCCTAACGGAAAGGACTGTACTAATGAACTCAGCTATCTTATCCTTGAAAGTGTCGGAGAGAACAAGCTTACACAGCCTAACCTTGCAGTAAGATATCATTCAAATTCTCCTGAAAGGTTCATAAGGGAATGTGCATCAGTTGCGGCTACAGGATATGGAATGCCTGCAATGCATACAGATGAGATTATTATACCTGCCCTCCTGAATAAGGGGGTTGACTTTAAGGATGCCTACGACTATACGATGGTAGGATGTGTAGAAGTGGCAGTTCCCGGTAAATGGGGGTACAGATGTACAGGAATGACATTCCTTAACCTTGTAAAAGCTATGGAGCTTACGTTAAACGACGGATATGACAACAGGACAGGATTACAGATGCTGAAAGGTGAAGGGAAACTGACTGACTTTGAGACGTATGAAGACCTGTGGAAAGCCTGGGAAAATCATATCAGACATTATACAAGGCTAAGTGTAGCCCTTGATACACTTGCAGATACCCATCTGGAAGAATTCCCTGACATACTTCTGTCAAGCCTCGTGGATTCATGTATAGAAAGAGGTCTTACAGCTAAGGAAGGAGGAGCTGTCTACGACATAGTTTCAGGGCTGCAGGTAGGAATAGCCAATGCTGCCAACTCACTATATGCATTAAAGACGGTAGTATATGATAAGAAGATACTGACAAGGGAAGAAGTGTATAATGCCCTCCAGAACAACTATGAAGGAAGGGAAGGGGAAAGGATACGTAAGATACTTCTTGACGTGCCTAAATATGGAAATGACATTGATGAGGTAGACGAATTTGCAGAACAGGTCTACTGGTCTTACATAAATGAAATACAGAAATATCATAATACAAGATATGGAAGGGGACCTAAGAATGGAGGATACGGAGTATCAACATCAGGAATATCTTCCAATGTGCCTATGGGAACAGTGAGCGGAGCTACACCGGATGGAAGGTATGCCTATACTCCTGCAGCAGAAGGAGGTTCGCCTACTCAGGGAACAGATGTTAATGGACCTACAGCAGTCCTTAATTCTGTAAATAAGCTGCCTACCCTGATGATAACAGGAGGACAGCTACTGAACCAGAAATATTCTCCTGAACTGGTAAGGTCACCTGAACAGTTTGAAAAGTTTGTTGATGTAATAAAGTCATTTATTGCATCTAAAGGATGGCATATACAGTTTAACATTATTTCAAGTGACACACTGAAGGAAGCTCAGATTCAGCCTGAAAAGCATAGGGATATAATAGTGAGGGTTGCAGGATACTGTGCACAGTTTGTAACTCTTGACAAGACGACACAGTGTGATATTATTTCAAGGACGGAGCAGAAACTGTAGAAGGATGGAACTCTGGAATACACGGAAAAAAGAAAGGCACTGTAATATCTACCTGAAATATGTAAATTACAGTAACTATATATGATATAGTAGCGGATAAATTTAATGTGAAGGAAATAAAATAGGGCTGTTTCAAAATTTTTTGAGACAGCCCTGATTAAATTTCATAATGTATACTTTAAAATTATCTTTTAAAAATCAGGAGTTCCAAATACTCCGTTCTTGTAATCTTCAAAAGCCTGTCTGATCTCTTCATCTGTATTCATTACGAAGGGACCATATGAAGCAATAGGTTCGTCTATCGGTTCACCGCTAAGTACAACAAACCTTGAGTTTTCTGAAAGAGTTTTTATTTTAATGACTCCTTCAGTATTTTCAAATATTATAAAGTCATTTTCATTATAAAGGGTACCGTTTATTTCCAGTTTTCCTGAAGCAACCAGCAATCCTGTGTTAAAGCTTCCTGGCTCTTCCACTTCCAGAGAAGAATGAGGTTTCATATCTATGGAGTAGATATTTATTGGAGTGAATGTTTCTGCGGGACCTTCCGTATCGAAGGCTTTTCCAGAAATGACAGTAAGTTCTGCATTTCCCAGATTAGCAGTTCCCATATTTTCCTTTAACAGATTCTGGTATCTAGGTTCTGTATTTTTATGAATTCTAGGAAGGTTTACCCATAGCTGTATCATGTGGAGGACACCGCCTTCCTTAGCAAATTCCCTTTCGTGATATTCTTTATGGAGGATTCCTTTTCCGGCTGTCATCCATTGGACATCTCCTGGATTAAGTATTCCGTGATGCCCTTTGTTATCGTTATGTTCTATCCTTCCTGCAAGGTTGATTGTGACAGTTTCAAATCCCTTATGAGGATGGGCTCCTACCCCTCTCTGTGTATTAGTAGGAGGAAAATTATAAGGTTCGTTATAATCCATGAGCAGAAAAGGAGAAAACCTCTTTTTCAGATTGTCTGGTCCAGGGATATACTGTCTTACCCTGAAACCGTTTCCTACCATATGAGGAGGAACATTATTGGATTTTACGACTATTTCTTCTCTTCTTATGTTTTTCATATTAATCATCTCCTAAAATTTATATTATTTTGTACATACAATATACAATATGGTTGAAAATTTGTCAATAAATGGTATACTTAAGTATACTGCTATCCCAGAAATCAATATAAAATATTTTCTCTTTCAGCTATTGACTTTTTCAGAAAATATGGTATTCTTATAACCCTCTAAAAAATAAAATTTCAATAGGCTATAAGGACAGGAATGTCAGATATGGACAGTTAATGTAATGTTATTTAAGATAAAAATTAGAAAGGAATAAAGGACATGGGAAAAAATGTAGAAAAATTTAAAGGAATTTATGTGGCAATGTATTCAGCTTACGATGATAACGGAAATGTTGACAGGGAAAGGGTAAAGAAGCTGGCGAGATATTATGTAGGTAAAGGAGTGAAAGGATTATATGTAGGAGGAAGTTCCGGAGAAGGGCTGCTCCAGAATGAGGAAGAAAGAAAAGCGGTACTGGAAGCAGTAATGGAAGAAGTAAGGGGGGAACTGACGATTATAGTACATATAGGAGCAAATTCAACTGTTGAAAGTATAAGGCTTGCCAGACATGCTGAAGAAATGGGTGCAGATGCGGTATCTTCCATACCAGGAGTATACTATGGACTGAGCCCGCAGATGGTAAAGGCTCACTGGCAGGGTATGATAGACAGTACAGAATTACCTTTTATAATTTATCATATACCACAGACAACAAAATTCAACCTGCCTCTGGATCTGTTTAAGGAAATGGCGGCACAGGAAAAGGTAGTAGGGTTAAAGTGCTCATCAGAAAGTACTTATGAACTGCAGCAGTTTAAGGCAGCAGGAGGAGAAGACTTTGTAATCTTTAACGGTCCGGATGAACAGTTCATAGCAGGAAGGACAATAGGGGCAGATGGAGGAATAGGAGGAACTTATGGAGTAATGCCTGAACTTTTCGTAGCTCTTGACAGATATATACAGAATGGTGAAGTTAAAAAGGCAAGGAAGCTGCAGGATGAAGTCAATGAAATAATAAAGCAGTTACTGTCGGTGGGCTCCCTGTATGGTGCAACAAAGTACATATTAAGCCTAAGAGGAGTGGAAACCGGTTCTCCGAGACTGCCAATGCTTCCTATAACATGTGATGAAGTGAAGGAAAAACTGAAAAGGACAAATGAAAAAATATTAAAGCTTATAGAAGAACTGGACTAGTTCCATGGATATAGGTCAGCAGATATGGACAGATATAGGATAAAGCTCTGAAAAAGGGAAATGCTGATACACAGGAAGATAAGAAAAATAAAAGCTAGAAAATACTCTATTAGTAGAGTTTGCAGAATTTTAAAGATGACAGATAGATTGCTATTGAGACGGAGGTAAATTATTATGAGTAAGATTAATTTAACTGAAGAAGAGATATTAAAGTATATTGATGAGGCAAATGAAATGCTGGATAAAGCATATGTACCTTATTCAAAATTTCCTGTGGCGGCATTGCTGGTGGACGATAAGGGGAAGAAGCATAAAGGAGTAAATGTGGAAAATGCTTCCTATGGACTGGGAATATGTGCTGAAAGGAATGTTATCCCTACAGCTGTAACAGAAGGAATGAAGAAGATAAGGCTGCTTGTAGTGACAGGAGGGACACCTGAGCCGATCAGTCCTTGTGGGGCATGTAGACAGGTTATTTCGGAATTTTCTGATAAGGACACCGTAATAATTTTGACAAACAGGAACAGGAAATACAAGATATGGTCAATAGACGAACTCCTGCCATATTCATTTGGACCGGAGGACCTATAAAGACTTATAACTAATGAGTCAATACAGGACTTATACGTGATATAAAAAAATATTTAGAGAAATATCCTTGAAAATACGTTCCAACAATGTTATAATTCTAGCAAATAAACAGATTATAATTATTTTAAGGAGGAAGCAATAATGGCTAAAAAGACATTAAAAGATTTAGATGTAAAGGGAAAAAAAGTACTAGTAAGAGTGGACTTTAATGTGCCTATAAAAGATGGGGTAATTACTGATGATAACAGGATTACAGCTGCATTACCTACTCTAAAGCATATTCTTGAAAATGGTGGAAAAGTAATAGCTTTTTCTCATCTTGGGAAAGTTAAGGAAGAAGGGGATAAGGCTTCAAAAACTTTGGCACCTGTAGCAAAAAGGCTGGAAGAGGTTCTTGGAAAAACTGTAAAATTTGTTCCTGAAACAAGAGGGGCAGCTTTAGAAGCAGCTATTACCGAATTAAAAGATGGGGAAATCTTAATGTTTGAAAATACAAGATTTGAGGATCTGGATGGTAAGAAAGAATCTAAGAATGATCCAGAATTAGGTAAATACTGGGCATCATTGGGGGAAGTGTTTGTAAACGATGCATTCGGAACAGCACATAGGGCTCATGCTTCAAATGTTGGAATTGCTTCAAATATTGCTGATTCTGCAGTCGGATTCCTTGTAGAAAAGGAAATAAACTTTATAGGTGGGGCTGTAGACAATCCTGTAAGACCTTTAGTAGCTATCTTAGGAGGAGCAAAAGTTTCTGATAAGATAGGAGTTATAGAAAATCTGTTGGATAAAGCTGATAAAGTAATCATCGGTGGAGGAATGATGTTTACATTCCTGAAAGCATTAGGAAAGAATACAGGGGCATCATTGCTGGAAGCTGATAAGGTGGAACTGGCAGCATCGCTTGTTGCGAAAGCAAAGGATAAAGGTGTGGAACTGCTGTTGCCTATAGATACAGTTGTTGCAAAGGAATTTAAGAATGATACAGAGTTTAAGACAGTTTCTGTAGATGAAATTGAAGATGGATGGATGGGACTTGATATAGGGGAAGCAAGTATAAAATTATTTGCTGATGCTTTAAAAGGTGCAAAGACAGTAGTGTGGAACGGACCTATGGGAGTGTTTGAAATGCCTAACTTTGCTAAGGGAACTATAGGAGTATGTGAATCTATAGCTAACCTGGAAGGTGCAACTACTATTATAGGTGGAGGAGATTCTGCAGCTGCTGCAATTCAGCTGGGATATGCTGAAAAATTCTCTCACATTTCTACAGGAGGAGGAGCATCCCTTGAATATCTTGAAGGAAAAGAACTTCCTGGAGTTGTTGCAATTGCTGAAAAATCTTGTGGATGTGGATGTAAATAATCTAAAAATAATATATCAATAGTTTAGTCATAAAAAAAGGATTTCAATATTATTTTCCGGTATAAGCTGGAAAATAAAGGAAATCCTTTTTTTTCTCTAAGAAAGAGCTTCTGAAAACAGAACTGTATCAGAAGTCCTGGATATAATACAGGGAATGCAGTTCATAAAAGCTTTCTATATGTTAATATTCATTTAGATATTCTTCAGCATCAAGGGCGGCAACAGCACCGCTTCCTGCTGCTATTACTGCCTGTCGGTATCTGCTGTCCTGTACATCTCCTGCAGCGAAGACTCCAGGAATATTTGTTCTGGACGACTTGCCTTCAGTTATAATATACCCGTTTTCATCCAGCTGGATTCTTCCCTTGAGGAAATCTGTATTAGGCTTATGACCTATTGCTACGAAGATTCCGTCAGTATTCAGAATTTCTGTATTACCTGTACTGCTGTCTGCAATTTCTAGACCTGAGACTTTTCCTAAATCATTCAGGAGAACTCTTTTTGGAGTGTATCCCAGTTTCCAGAATATCTTTCCGTTATTTTCTGCCTTCTTCTGCATAGCTACACTTGCTCTTAGCTCCTTCCTCCTGTGTACTACTGTAACTTTTTCTGCAAACCTTGTAAGGAAGTTAGCTTCTTCCATTGCAGTGTCTCCTCCTCCGATTACAATGACTTCCTTACCTCTATAGAAAAATCCGTCACAAGTGGCACATGCACTTACTCCTCTTCCTATACTTTCATATTCATTTTCAATTCCTAGATATTTTGCACTTGAACCTGTTGTCAGTATGACAGTTCTGGCTTCTATGACCTTGCCATTTTCCAGGAAAAGTTTAAAGGGTCTGACATCAAAATCAATTTCAGATACAATGGAATGGATGGTTTCAGTTCCGAAATTAGCAGCCTGAACACCCATTTCCTCAACAAGCTGAGGGCCCATTATCCCTTTAGGGAATCCAGGAAAATTTTCTACATCAGTAGTGGTAGTAAGCTGTCCTCCTGGTTCTGCTCCGCTGATTATGGCATTTTTCAGACCGGCACGGCTAAGATAGATGGCAGCAGTCAGCCCTGCAGGTCCTGAACCTATAATTACTGAGTCATACATATATTCTTCCTCCTTAAAATTATGAATTTTGTCATTTGTTTTACAAATTACTGATTATGAATTAATAAAAAGCTCTAATTAAAGAGCTTTTGATATTTTTTCTACAAGTATTTCCTTGCTTTGGACTCCAACCATCATATCAATAGGCTGTCCATCCTTAAAAAGTATTAACGTAGGAATACTCTGTATCCCGAACTCCTGAGCCAGCTCCAGTTCAGCATCAACATTTACTTTTGCTATGGCTGCCTTTCCTTTCATTTCTTCTGCCACTTCACCTAAAATCGGAAGCTGGAAACGACAGGGTGAACACCATTCAGCCCAGAAATCAACTAATGTGACTCCTTTAGAAATCTGTTCTTCAAAAGTCTCTTTTTGTAAGTTAATTATACTCATTTTAAATCCTCTCTTTTCTATCATATTAAGATGTTTTCGTTCTTGTATACTCAATTAGTTATGAATATACCACTTTTTTTTAAATAAGTCAAATATTTAAATTATTAGAAAAAAATATAAATTTTCCAAAAAAAAAAGAAAATTTTTAGTGCTTTTTTTAAAAAAGTGGGATATACTATTTATAAGAATAAATAACTTTAAATTTCTAAAATTAAACTAATTAAAGGAGGAACTGATACTATGAAAAAACTAATTTTATTAGGATTAACGCTGGCATTATTTTCTACAGTGGCGGCAGCTCCTAAAAAGGCGGTGAAAAAAAATAGCAATTCCACATCTTATGAGCTAAATGTCGTTCATATAAACGATCATCACTCTCATCTGGAACAGGAGCCAATGGAATTAACACTTGATGGTAAAAAAGTAACAGTAAATGTAGGTGGGATGCCACGTGTAGCCCAGAGAATATCTGATATTAAGAAAAATAATAAGAATACGGTGGCACTTCATGCAGGAGATGCATTATCAGGAACACTTTATTATACACTTTTCCAGGGAAAAGCTGATGCAGAGCTGATGAATGCAGTAAAATTTGACTTGTTTACATTGGGAAATCATGAATTTGATGATGGAAATAATGTATTAAAGGCATTCCTGGATATATTGAAGATACCTGTAGTATCTGCCAATGTGATACCGGATAAGGGAAGTGTACTGGAAGGAAAATGGAAACCATATGCTATCAAGAAGATAGGTGGACAGAATATAGGTATAATAGGTCTGGATGTAGTAGGAAAGACAGTGGAATCCTCAAGCCCAGGGAAGGATATAAAGTTTCTGGATGAAGTGGAGACAGCCAGAAAATATGCAGATGAGCTGAAGTCTAAGGGAGTTAATAAAATAATACTCCTTTCCCATGCAGGACTGGAAAAGAATATTGAAATAGCTGAAAAGGTTGATGGAATAGACATTATCATTACGGGAGATACTCACTATATGCTAGGAAAAGAATTTGAAGATTTCGGTCTGAAACCAGTGGGAGAATATCCGATAAAGCGTAATACTCCTAATGGAGATCCTGTATATGTGGCAGAAGCATGGAACTATTCATATATGGTAGGTCATCTGAAGGCGAAATTTGACAGTAAAGGTGTTATTTCTGAAATAACTGCACTTCCTAATATAATAATGGGAGATGACTTATTTGAAGTTAAGAATGCAGAAGGAAAGAAAGTTCCTATGGATGAAAAGGATAAAGCTGCCGTACTTAAATATGTGAAGAATCATAAAAATATAGAAGTGGTAAAAAATGATCCGGCTGTACAGAAGCTGCTGGAAAGATATAAGGCAGAAAAAACTGAAATGGGTAAAAAACCGGTAGGAATGATAAAAGAAACTATACCTGGAGGTTCTGATAACAGAATTCCTAATGAAAAGAATCCGCAAGGTTCACTGGCTACAACCCTTGTGGCAGAAGCAATACTTCATACCCTCAAGAATACAGGGACAGGAAACGTTGATTTTGTACTGCTGAATTCAGGAGGGGTAAGGATAACTATAAATCCTGGTGAATTTACATATGATACTGCATATACATTACTGCCGTTTACTTCAAATACTATCTATACAATGAAGATAACAGGAGCTGAAGTGAAACAGTCAATAGAAGATGCACTGAACTTTGTATTTACAGGAGGATCGTCAGGGGCATTCCCTTATGGAGCAGGAATAAGATATGAAGCTACTAAGGAAGGAACACTGGGAACAAGGGTAAAGAAAGTGGAAGTATATGACTTTACTGCAAATAAGTGGACTCCTATTGATAACAGCAAGATGTACACTTTAGGAACAAACTCATATATAGCATCAGGTAAGGATGGATATACTACTTTCGGTAAAGTTACTTCAGATCCTTCAAGAGGGGGAGTAAATACTTACCTTGGAGATGCAAAGTCATTTATAGACTATCTGAAGGAAAAGAAAGAGTTAGGAAAACCGGCTTCTTCAAATGTAATATTTAAATATTAAGAAACTTAAATTTATATAATATAATAATAGATATGACTAAAAGAATATAGGATGTTTTATTTTTTGAAAAGACTATAAATCATTTTATATTCTTTTCTGTCTAGAAATCCTTGATGTACAATCAAAGTAGATTAAGTAGGTATAAATGTACTCTTTGCCGGATTAAAAAGACTAAAAACCCTCATTATGACAAAATTTTACTTAACGAAAAAAACTTCAATTCGCTAAAGAAAAATGCAAAAAAGAGCATTTTTCCTAAGCTCATTATTATTTTTTTCTTGTGAAATTTTAATGTCGTTAAGGTAAAAATGGGAAAAATAAGAAAATTAAAGTCAGAAAAAACTGTAATAGTAGTATTTATAAAGTTTTACAAATACCAGAAAGTAAAAAACTATAAGGAGGAAATAGTGCATTGAAAGACTATATGTCAATAAAGGAAGCTCAATATTTAATAAAGCATATTGAAGCAGGTACTTTAGAAGAAAAAGAAGACGAAAGGACACCTCTGGAAAAAAAGGAAAATATACAAAGATTAATATTAAAGCTAATTGAAGAATTTGGAGAACTGGCTGAAAACATTAGAAAAGATGTAAGATACAATGGTGAAAATATAAAGGGGACTATAGAAGAAGAGCTGTTTGATATCTTTTATTATATTATCGCCATTGCCAATGACTATAAGATTGATTTGGAGGAAATCTTCCATATTAAAGACGAAGTAAACAGGGAAAAATATAGGAGAGGATTTTCTCTGGAGGAAGCAAGGGAAGAATATAGAAAAAAGAAAGTAGGGATAAGTAAATGAAAAAATGGATGTCGTCAATGCTATTAGTACTGTCTATCGGACTATATGCTAAGGAAGTTAATATTAAAATTTTAGGAACATCTGATGTACATGGAAGAGTTGTACCTTGGAGCTATGCAGCAGATGAAGAGGATAAATCAGGATCTTATGCACAGTTGTCCACATTGATTAAAGAGAGAAGAAAAGAAAATAAAAATGTAATTTTAGTAGAGGTCGGTGATTCCATTCAGGATAACTCAATAGATTTATTTGCAAAGGAAGACAGCAAAAATCACCCTATCCCAAAAGTTTTAAACTACATGAAATATGATGTATTTGTACTAGGGAATCATGAATTTAACTTTGGAATGAGGGAATTGGGAAATATACTTGAAGATTTAAAATCAAAAAAATTAACAGCCAATTTTTATCATAATAATGGAAAAAGATATTTAGAACCAACTACAATCATTGAAAAAGAAGGTGTAAAAATAGGAATAATCGGAATAACTACACCGATGTCGGCAAAATTTGAAGAAGATACACAGAATTTAAAAGACTATAAATTTACTTCACCGATTGAAGAAACTAAAAAACAGGTTAAGGCATTGAAAGCAAAGAAAGTTGATGCCATTGTTGTCGTGGCTCATATGGGAATTGAAAATGAAAACAATATCCCAGATACAGGTGTTGCAGATTTGGCTAATGCCGTTCCTGAAATAGATGTTATTGTTGCAGGTCATATGCATAAAGATGTAAAAAAAGAAATAATAAACGGAGTATTAATAACTGAGCCGCATAGATATGGGACAGTCTTATCAGAAGTGGATTTGAAATTTGATGTAAATAGTAAAACTAAAAAAGTAAAATTACTGGCAAAAGACTCTACGACTACTCCGGTAAAAGATAAAGAATCTGATAAAGAAATTGAAAAAATTTATGAGCCGTATCACAATAAATTGAGAGAAATCTCAAATCAGAAAATAGGTGAAACTGCTAATGACATGGTTCCTCAAGGAAAAAATCACGGAGTTTCAATAGCCTTTTCAAAAGATACGGGAATGTCATCATTTATAACAGATGTGGAATTGCATTATAGTAAGGCTGATGTTGTTTCTTTTTCTTACAATTATGAAAATGTAAGGTTAGATAAAGGCGATATAAAAAGAAAAGATATTGTATTTAATTATAGATATGCCGGTGGAGATGTTTCTGTCTACGAAATGACTGGAAAACAGCTGAAGGACTATATGGAATGGTCGGCAGACTATTTTGATACAATTGAAAAGGGTGATACAAACTACAGATATAATGAAGTAAGAGGAAAATCCAAATATGTAACATTTGATATTTTCGGTGGTGTAAAATATAAAATTGATTTAAGAAATAAAAGCGGAAATAAGATTGTAGGTTTAGAATTGGCAAACGGTACAAAAATTACGCCGGATATGAAAGTTAAAGTTGGAATGAACTCTTACAGATTTGACCAGCTAGCTAAAAAAGGTGGGATATTTGAAGGGCAGAATATACCTCTGGTATGGTCTTCAAAGGAAGCTATGGGACAGGAAAAAGGAACTATCCAGAATATGATGATGGACTACATTCAGAATGTGAAAAATGGAAAAATTGACGGAAAATCACATGACAGATGGGAAATAATTGGGTTATAGTAAATTTATGGATTTTTTGTTAAAGTGTGTCTGAAAACTCAAAATTTATATTATTTCTAATATTTTTTAATTACACAGATTTAGTAAAAATCAATATTTGTTATTTTTGATTTTTAAAAAATTTGTGGAAAATTCATCATTTTGATAGTTTTCAGACACA
>JBHACQ010000019.1:0-9605 GCA_041854625.1 Leptotrichia sp.
ATTATCATTTTAATAAAAAAATATCCTTTCACATATTTAGATAAGATTGAATCTAAAAAAATAAAAAATATATTCTATGAAATAAAAAATGAGATAGGAACTGAAACCCTTTCAGACCTGGAAATTTTAAATGATTCCCAAAGACAGAAGGAAGGGGGATTTGATTACAATACACTCTATATAACAAACAAGCTGACAGAAATTGTGCTTCTGGCAGTAAAAAAATTAATTTCAAATGATGATAAGAAACTGTTTAAAATGGAGAATAATACCGAAGATAACATTATTAAATATATATATGCCCATCTGAATGAAAGGCTTACATTAAACAAGTTATCCGTAATATTTTTCATGAGTGAATCATCTATTGCCAAATATATTGAAAATGTTACAGGATTTACTTTTAATGAACTACTGAGACAGATGAGGATATCCAAAGTCTTAAATCTTCTAGTATACACTGATATGAATGTGGAAGAGGTTGCACATCTGACAGGATTTACAGACGGAGCACATATCTCCAAGTTATGTAATAAATATCTCAATATGAAACCGAGTGAGTATAGGGAATATTATAAGAATAACTATCAGATATACAGCGAAAAAGATATGGAGCTAGTTTATAGTATATTAAACTACATATATGAAAATTATACTACAGATTTAACTATAAGTAAGATAACTTCAAAATACAATATTACAGACACAAAACTTAACAGTATCCTCATTTCCTACTCTGGAAAAAGATTCATTGATTTCCTGAATGACCTGAGAATTAACAAGGCATGCGAACTGTTACTTACAACAGATAAAAGTATAATAGACATTTCATTTGAATTAGGATATAATACTGTTAAGTCATTTAATAATAATTTTTTTAAACTGAAGAATATAACACCTACAGAAATGAGAAAAAATGTGAAACCTGATTTAATTTGACTTATAAAAACAGAGAATATGGAATGGAGGAAAAATGGAATTAATGCTTACTGAAGTTGAAAAAATTTTTAAGACTAACATTGAAAAAATGTTTGGAAAGGAATTTTCTGAAAATGCAGGAGTCCAATATTCTACAAGAAAGGAATTTGGGGATTTTCAGACAAACTTTGCAATGGTAAATTCTAAAAAGTTAGGAAAGAATCCTAGGGAAATTGCAGAAGAAATCATAGAAAAATTTGAAAAAAATGATGTAATTGAAAAAATGGAAATTGCCGGACAGGGGTTTCTGAATATTTTTGTAAGAAATTCAAAATTAAATGAAGAGATAAAAAAAATAGGAGTAGAAAAATATGAATTTCCTATTGATGCTTCAAGAAAATTTATAATAGACTATTCATCTCCAAATATAGCGAAAAGAATGCATATAGGACATTTGAGAAGTACAATAATAGGAGATTCCTTAAAAAAGATATTGGAATATATCGGATTTACAGTATTAGGGGATAACCATATAGGAGACTGGGGAACACAGTTTGGTAAACTGATAGTAGGATATAATAAATGGATAGATAAGGAAGAGTATGAAAAAAATCCTATAGGGGAGCTTGAAAGAATATATGTAAAATTTTCTGAGGAAGCAAAGCTTGACCCTGAACTGGAAGTTATGGCTCGTGAAGAGCTGAGAAAAGTCCAGGCAGGAGATGAAGAAAATATAGCTTTATGGAAGGATTTTATAAACTGTTCATTAAAGGAATATGACAAAGTATATAAAAAACTTGATATAGAGTTTGACCTATATAATGGAGAATCTTTCTATAACGAAATGATGCCTGGAGTTCTTGAAATGCTGAAAGAAAAAGGAATCGCCGTAACAGATAATGAAGCACTGGTTGTATTCTTTAAGGAAGAAGATAAGCTTCCTCCTTGTATTGTCCAGAAAAAAGATGGAAGTTTCCTATATTCCACATCAGATCTTGCTACAATAAAATATAGGAAAGATGATCTGAACATTGATACAGGAATATATGTTGTAGATGAAAGACAGAAGGATCATTTCAGACAGGTATTTAAAATAGCTGAAATGGTAGGTGCCCCTTATGACTATGAAAAACATCATGTGGCATTTGGAATAATGAGATTTGAAGATGGTGTCATCCTTTCATCAAGGAAAGGTAATGTTGTCCATCTTATTGATATCCTTGAGCAGGCAAAAATTGAAGCAAGAAAAATTATAGATGTGAAAAATCCATCCCTTTCTGAAGAGGAAAAGGACGAAATCGCTGAAGTTGTCGGAATAGGTGCTATAAAGTACTTTGATTTAAGCCAGAACAGGACATCTGCAATACTGTTCTCATGGGATAAAGTATTAAATTTTGAAGGAAATACTTCACCTTATCTTCAGTATACATATGCAAGGATTATGTCTATTTTCAGAAAACTTAAAGAAAACGGAATAAACCATGATACAGACTATAATATGATATCAGAAGATTTAAGTGGTATTGAAAGAGAGCTTGCAACAGCGATACTAAAATTCCCTTACTGGATAATAAAGTCATATGAAAGCTATAAACCAAACCTGATAGCTGACTATCTGTTTGAAACTGCTAAAATATTTAACTCCTTCTATGCATCAGAATCAATATTGAAGGAAGAGAATAAGGAAAAATTCAATACAAGACTAATGTTAGCTGAAAAAACTGCTTTTGTAATAAAAGAAGGTCTTTCACTACTTGGAATAAAAGTTGTAGAAAGAATGTAATTTTAAGAAAATATTCTTCTTCTGGATAAATGTGGACATATCATTAAATCTGGAAGAAGTTTTTTTCATATTTATCTTGAACCATTTATGTATGAAAGAATATTTCCAATTATAATTACAGTAATGTAAATTCCTATGCTGGAAGATTTATTATTCTGTAATTACATAATTAATTTAAGATAAAAATAATAGATTATGAGGAGGAAAAAATGGGAAGTAGTCAGAAAAAATTGGGGCTTTTTGCTTTGACGGCACTAGTAATAAGCTCATCAATAGGAAGTGGTATTTTTGGAATATCCGGTGACATGGGGAATAGTGCCAGCCCTGGAGCAGCAGTATTGGCTTGGATTATTGTAGGATGTGGAGTTCTGATGTTATGTCTTAGCTTAACTAACTTAAATGAAAAAAGACCTGATTTAAGTGGAATTTTCAGTTACGCAGAAGAAGGATTCGGTCCCTTCGGAGGTTTTATAAGCGGATGGGGATACTGGTTATCTGCCTGGCTTGGAAACGTAGCTTTTGCAACTATGATGATGAGTGCTGCAGGATATTTTTTCCCGATTTTCGGAAAAGGTAACAATGTAATATCAATCACTGTTGCCAGTCTTATTTTATGGCTTATGTTTTATCTAGTTAATAGAGGTGTTGAAAGTGCCGCATTTTTAAATGCACTAATAACTGTATGTAAACTCGTTCCTCTAGTATTGTTTATTATCATAGCCCTAATTTCCTTTAAGGCTGATATCTTTTCGAATAATTTCTGGGGAACTGTATCTGGAAATTTTGAATTTTCCGGAGTATTTTCCCAGATTCAGGATACAATGATGGTATTAATGTGGGTGTTTGTCGGAATAGAAGGGGCAGCAATGATGTCAGACAGGGCTAAAAAGAAATCAATTGTAGGGACTTCAACTGTTCTGGGACTTGCAGGCTTACTTATTGTATATATACTTGCCTCAATTCTTCCTTATGGACTGATGCCAAGAGAAGAACTTATGAAACTGGAACAGCCTGCTATGGGATATATACTCAAAGAACTTGTAGGAACATGGGGAGCTGCAATGGTTAATATAGCTCTCATAATTTCCATTTTCGGATGCTGGCTGTCATGGACTATGCTTCCGGCAGAAACAACTCTTTTAATGGCAAGGAAGAACCTTCTTCCTAAAAAATTTGGGGAAGTAAATAGTAATAACGCACCGACTTTTTCCCTTCTTTTTATGACAATACTGACTCAGGCATTTGTTGTAACCCTTATTTTCACGGAGAAAGCCTATAATTTTGCATATTCCCTGTGTACAGCGGCAATTTTTATTTCGTGGCTCTTTGTTACCTTGTATCAGATAATATACTCGTATAAAGAAAAAGAGATTGGTCAGCTTCTCATAGGAATAGCAGGAACCGTATTCTATCTATGGGCAATATGGGCTTCAGGTATTGAATATCTTCTCCTTTGCCTGACTGTCTATATTTTAGGAATTTACCTGTATATGAAAGCCAGAAAGGAAAAAGGTGATGATAAGGTATTTACTGTCAAAGAAATGATTGTAATCGTATTTATTGTAATTGGAGCATTTATTTCTATATATATGCTAATAAACGGGAAAATTAAAATATAGCACATAATAATACTTTATTTTTTGAAAGATTAAAAATCACCAGAAAATTAAGAAATTTAAAAGTTAAAAATTTTGGGACATACTGATTTTATAAATGAAATTAAATTTTAAAAATGGCTGTGTTTTTTGACTATTAAGGAGAGGATTATAATGAAAATAGCAAATTTTGGAGTAGAAGAATGGCTTAATGTATGGGAAAACGATGCCATATATGATATAGCAGGAAGTTCAATAGCCTCCTTTACATTAGAAGAAATAATAAATATCGGAGGAGAAAATACGGAAGAGTTTTTTCAGAAACTTATGTCTAAAAAAATGAACTATGGATGGATAGAAGGTTCGCCTGAATTCAAGGAAGAAGTAAGTAAGCTATATAGAAATATTTCTCCTGAACAGATTTTACAGACAAATGGAGCAACAGGAGCAAATCTTCTTGCATTATATGCCCTTATTGAACCAGGGGATCACGTTATTTCCCTTCATCCCACTTATCAGCAGCTGTATGATATCCCACGTTCTCTGGGAGCAGAAGTTGACTTCTGGACTATAAGGGAAGAAAATGACTGGCTTCCTGATCTTGAGGAACTTAAAAACCTTATCCGTCCAAATACTAGGATGATATGTATAAATAATGCAAACAATCCTACAGGAACAGTAATGGATGAAGATTTTCTCAAAAAACTGGTAAATATTGCTGATGAAAGTGGTATATATATTCTTTCAGATGAAGTATATAAGCCTCTAGAAGATGGATTAGAAGTTCCAGCCATAGCAGATTTATATGACAGAGGAATTTCTACAAACAGTCTTTCCAAGACATATTCAGTTCCTGGTATAAGGATAGGTTGGACTGCTGCAAATGCAGAAATTACAGATATTTTTAGGAAATATAGGGATTATACTATGATCTGTGCAGGAGTATTTGATGATTATTTAGCAGTACACACATTAAAAAATAAGGACAGGGTATTAGAAAGAAATAGAAAGATTGTACAGGAAAATTTAAATATTGTCAGGGAATGGGTTGCTAAAGAGTCTAGAGTTACACTGGTATTTCCAAGATATGTTTCCACATCGTTTATTAAGCTGGACATACCTATGGAAATAGAAGAATTCTGCATTAATCTGCTTAAAGACAAAGGTGTCCTGCTAGTTCCAGGAAACCGTTTTGATATACCGGGGCATGCACGTCTGGGTTACTGTACCCACACAGAAACCTTAAAAAAAGGACTGGAGACCCTTTCTGAATATTTGAGACAGTTTGATAACCTATAAATATTTTAGAAGGACTTTTTGAAATAATAGATCTGATATGCTGTATTTCTGAAAAGTCCTTCTTATTTTATTTATATTGATATTTTTAAAATTCTCTAAATCGTATTGATACAATGTTTTTTAGATTTAATTTTTTCGTTTTTCTCCATTTATTTTACAGAAGCCTGATTTTATTAATAAACAAAGCTTTCTCATAAGCTATGGACTTCCTATAGGAAATTTATTAAGGAAGAGATTTTATCTATAATTCTATAGAAGTATTATCCTTATCTAAAAGGACTAAGCTTTTTTTTATAGCTCCAAGCTCTTCAGAGGCGTAAGCTGAAATTTCTTCAAGTGCTTCTATTATCTCGTTGTTTCTTTCATTATTTACTGATTCAATTACAACAAATGCCCTCTTAGTTTCTTCTGTAATCATTGTTCTTTTCCCGTCCCTCCAGTTAAAGCAACGACACACTGCCCCTATGTCATCTGTATAGCAGATTTCACCTGGAAGAGTAGGAGAATTTTCTTCATCGCCTAGAGCATAGAATTCATCTCCACCTTCAGTAACAGCTAGCCTAAGATTTCCAACAAAAGTATCAATATCTTCAGCACCACATGGCATCCCATACTTTAAAGAAACTCCGTTGTATATATCAACAAGAGGATTTATTGAAGAAATTTCATTTCCTTTGTCAACTCTCTTAAGAAGAGCTTCTATGCTGGAACGAACCCCTTTCTTTATCTTAAATTTCTTATAGGCTTCCCTCCACACTGCAATAACAGCATTTTGACTTAATTGGGACGCAGTCAGATACTTCTTTGCTTCTTTATTTGATCCGTCAAGAAACTTTAATATTTTGTCTGATGACGGCCCATTGTTATTTAGTTTTTCTAATATCAGAACTCCTATATTTGCATCTGGAAATATTTCCCAGAAGGTCTTATCAACTACGAATTTACTCATACTTATGTTTCAGATGGAAATATTTTAAATATTGCCCCTCCTACTTCCTCCTCTATAATTAGTCTATCTGTTAACATTATATTATTTTTTTCTTCCTATTTCAAGATGATTTATATTATTATTCTATTCATATATTTTCTTTTATAAATTGCTATTTATATTTAACATTAAACATTATTATAAATATATAATATATATTGGTGTTATAAATAAATATTAATTGACTTCATAAATACTATATGATAGATTATAGGATATAAAACTTTAACTTGAAATTTAATATATAACTTATCAATTTAAAGATAAAAATAAATATTTACGAGGTGAAGAAAGTGAAAGAGAAGGAAAAGGAAAAAGTAATTTTAGCCTATTCAGGTGGATTGGATACATCAATCATAATCCCGTGGCTAAAGGAAAATTACAATTTTGAAGTAATAGCCTGCTGTATTGATGTAGGTCAGAATGAAGATATGGAAGAAATACGTGAAAAGGCTATTGATTCAGGAGCTGAAAAAGTATATGTTGAAGACAGGAAAGAAGAGTTTGTAAAGGACTATGCTTTCAGGGCACTGAGGGCAGGTGCAATATATGAGGACAAGTATCTGCTGGGAACTTCCTTTGCTAGACCTCTAATAGCTAAAGTTCTTGTAGATATAGCACATAAGGAAAATGCTCAATATATATGTCACGGATGTACAGGAAAAGGAAATGATCAGGTGAGGTTTGAAACAGCAATCTTTTCACAGGATCCTACAATGAAGATTATAGCTCCATGGAGGATATGGGACATATCTTCAAGGGAAGATGCAATTGACTATGCTCAGAGATTTGATATTAAACTTGTTGCCACAAAGGAAAAAATATATTCTGTTGACCAGAACCTATGGCATATTTCCCATGAAGGCGGAGATATAGAATATCTTGAAAATGAACATATTGAAGATAGAGTGTACATGATGGTCACTCCTCCTGAAAAAGCAAAGGATGAACCTACTTATGTAGAAATAACTTTTGAAAAAGGATGGCCTGTCAAAGTAGATGGAGAAAAACTTCCACCAGTGGAACTTCTTACTAAGCTTAATAAAATAGCTGGAGAAAATGGAATAGGTGTAATCGATCTTCTTGAAAACAGGCTGGTAGGAATGAAGTCCAGAGGAGTGTATGAAACCCCTGGAGGAACCCTTTTAATGGAAGCTTTAAAAGATCTCGAAAGAGTTGTTTTTGATAAGGATACCTATGAATTTAAGAAACTTGTTTCCCAGAAATATGCAGATATCACTTATTCAGGTCAATGGTTTACTCCAATAAGGGAAGGACTTGATGCCTTTGTGGAATCAACTTCCAAATTTGTTTCAGGTACGATAAGACTGAAACTATACAAAGGGAATATAAAAATCGCTTCAAGACATACAAAATATGCCCTCTACAATGAAGTAATATCCTCATTCGGATCAAGTGGAGATCTATATAGCCATAAGGATGCAGAAGGGTTTATAAAGCTTTTCTCTCTCCCTAATAAAATAAGGGCATATAAAAAAATAAAATAAATATATTATTGAATACTAAAGGGAGTCCTATCTGACTCCCTTTAAATATTCTTCCCCGTTTTCTATCTGTATTTCAACATTACTTATGGAAGTACCTCCATAAGAATTCCTTTTATTTATACAGTTTTCAATTGTTATTTCTGTAAGTATGTCTTCCTGAAAGTTTTCAGAAAATTTTCTGAAATCCTCTAGTGACATTTCTTCCAAAGTTATATTTTCCTTTTCACAGTATGAAACAATTTCCCCTGTAATCTTGTGTGCCTGTCTGAAAGGGACACCGTATTTTGCCAGATAATCAGCCACATCTGTAGCATTCAGGAATCCTGATTTCATGGACTCTATTATTTTTTTCTGATTAACAGTTATAGTATCGAGCATTAAGTAAAAAATTTCAATTGAAATCTTAATATTATCAATGGAGTCAAAAATTCCTTCCTTATCCTCCTGCATATCTTTATTATAAGCAAGGGGAAGGGCTTTCATTGTTGTAAGAATTCCCATAAGATTTCCATATATTCTTCCTGTTTTTCCTCTGACAAGTTCAGCTATGTCCGGATTCTTTTTCTGAGGCATGATGGATGATCCGGTAGAATAGGCATCATCAAGAGTTATAAAAGAAAACTCTGACGTGCACCATATTATTATTTCTTCAGAAAATCTTGAAAGATGCATGGAAATAACAGATATTATCATGGCAAGTTCGATTATGAAATCTCTGTCACTTACAGAATCAAGACTGTTTTCTGTAGGTCTGGAAAATCCCAGTTCCTTGGCAACAAAATCCCTATCCAGATTAAATGTAGTCCCTGCAAGGGCACCTGCACCTAAAGGCATTTCATCTATCCTTTCAAGAAAATCATCTATTCTTGAAATATCCCTTCTAAACATCTGGAAATAAGCCATCAGATGATGGGAAAAGAGTATTGGCTGAGCCCTCTGTAAATGAGTATATCCCGGAATGATAATATCCTTATATTTTTTTGCCAGATTTAAAATAACAGTTTCAAGATTAAGGAGGAGATTTCTTATATTTCCAGTTTCCTTCCTGACATAAAGACGTATATCTAATGCAACCTGATCATTCCTGCTACGTGCAGTATGGAGCTTACCTGCTGTAGAACCGATAATTTCAGTAAGACGCTTTTCAATGGCCATATGTATGTCTTCATCAGAAATTTTAAATATGAAATTTCCTGATTCTATCTCATTTTTTATCTGAAGAAGCCCATTTTCAATTTCTTTCTGTTCATCTGCAGTAATAATCCCCTGTTTTGCCAGCATCCTGCTATGGGCTATACTTCCTGCTATATCTTCATCGTACATACGTTTATCAAAGTTAATTGAGGCATTGAACTGTTCCAGAAGCTTATCAGTCTCCTTATTGAAACGTCCTTCCCATAATTTTTTCATTCTTTTCCTCCTGTTTTCAGTAAATTATGTTCTTATTATATCATAATCATATAAATATTTCATTTCTATTTAAAAAAAAATGGATAATTCAAAAATATTTTTGA
>JBHACQ010000020.1:0-8628 GCA_041854625.1 Leptotrichia sp.
CATTTGCCCAGATAGCTCAGTCGGTAGAGCAAGGGACTGAAAATCCCTGTGTCCGTGGTTCGATTCCGCGTCTGGGCACCATTATTTAGACAAAAAGAATTGATATATGTGCAAATCAGTATTTATGCTGGGTTGCATTTTTATTTTATTGACAATACTTTCAGATTTTAATCTGCTTCAATTAAATCACATTTCTTTTTGTCTCCATGAGCATTTATATATTGTAATTTACGATTTTACTACATAATAATTTTATGTACAAATAATATTGGATATGGTATAATCAGGATGATGTCTAACCTGATAAACTGAGTCAGAAAAACAGCACTAAGAAATTATATGTTGCCAGGTCTAATTGTAGACATCAGACCAGAATTCAAATCAGGTTAAAGAAGGAGAGAAAAATGGCAGAATTAAAGGAAAGAAAAGATGCAGTAACATTTAAAGGAAATCCTATAACTTTGATAGGAAATGAAATAAAGGAAGGGGACACAGCTCCAGATTTTACAGTACTGTCTACAGATTTAAATGAAGTTAGGCTTAGCGACTATAAAGGGAAGGTTGTCGTAATAGCTGTATTCCCATCGGTTGATACGGGTGTCTGTGCTTTACAGCTGGCAAGATTTAACCAGGAAGCTGCAAGTTTCGGAAGCAATGTTCAGCTGCTGTCAATTTCAGCAGACTTACCATTTGCATTAAAAAGATATTGTGCAGACAAGGGAATTGAAAATGCATTGACAGTTTCTGATCATAAGGAACTTGATTTTGGAATGAAATATGGATTTGTAATCAAGGAATTAAGACTGCTGTCCAGAGGAACTGTAGTTATAGACAAGGAAGGGACTGTAAAATATATTGAGTATGTACCTGAAGTGGGAGAACATCCGGATTATGAAAAGGCACTTGAAGTTATAAAAAAATTAGCTTCTGTCTAATCTGAAGATATCCGGTTTCTATGTGTTCTAAAGAGAATGTCTAATGAATGCTGTTATAGAAAGCTGTCTGGAAAGGGAGTGGACGTGAGTGGATATAAAGGAAAGTTATTCATCTCATGTGCCAACTACTTTTGAGACAGTTTTTTATTTTAATAGGTTATACAAAAAGAAATAAAATATGATATAATGAAAAAAACAGATGGAATCAGTCCTAATTGAAAAAAAGGAGTTGGTATAAATGATAATAGATTTTAAAGTTGAAAATTTTAAATCATTTAAGGATGCAACCATATTTTCAATGGAAGTAGGAGAAGGACTTCCGGATGAGGTTAATACAGTGACAATTTTCAAGGGCAGCAAGAAAGAAAAGAATATATTGAAATCAGCGGTACTTTTTGGTTCTAATGCCAGTGGAAAGTCAAATTTTGTCAATATACTGTCTTCGCTGAGGTGCTATCTGCTTGAAAAAGGCAGGGAAAAGTTCAGGAATGATGATTTCAGGTTTTTAAAGGACAGGAAGAATTCCAGAATAGATATAAATCTTTATCTGGATGGGAAGATATACAGCTGTTCTATGGAAATAAATTTTCCTGAAAGGAAAATCTGTTCAGAATCCCTGCATATCATGGAAGAAGAAGGTGAAAAGAAAGTATATAGGAGGAGTGCAGACGGCAGAATCACATATGATAAAGGAGTATTTTCAGGATATGCTACAACGATGGATTTTATTGAGGAAAGCCTTAATGAATATGACAGCCTTCTGACTAGGATGAAGGAGTATAATGCTCCACCCGAAATAAAAAAGTTTATAGTCTATCTGGAAAATATGATTATAATAAAGGACGGAGAAATAAGTACTAACCTGTTTGGAAAGATGCTATATGAAAAAAAGGGGATGAAGAAATCCTTTCTTAATTATTTAAGGAAGCTTGATATTAAGGTAGATGACATAGAAGTAAAGAAGGAAAGGATATTTATTCCTGTAGATATTCTGGGAAGAGTGAAATCCATGAAAAATTTTCTTCCAGGAACTGGTGAAAATGGATTTGATGTAGTATACGATATTAATTTCATATATAAGAATAGAAAAGAGGATTCTGAATATAAGCTTAACCTGTCGGAACAGTCGCTCGGGACAAGAAAGATACTGGAACTATGTGTGCCCCTATATCTTGCATTGTCACAGGGAAGCCCCCTCATTATAGACGAACTGGATGGAAGTCTTCATTACAAGATAGTATACGATATTGTAAAAATGTTTAATTCGATAAATGAAAACAGGAAGAATGCACAGCTTATCTTTACTACACATAACCTGCTGTTACTTAATTCGGATATATTCAGGGAAGACCAGATATGGTTCACTGAAAATGAGGATATATATGGAGGAACAGAACTGTACTCCCTTTTTGACTTTAATGAGGGAGTGGACAAGGAAAATATTTTAAGGGATTATCTGAATGGATTCTTTGGGGGGATACCGGATATCCGTCAAAAAGGAGAAGGTCGATGGCTAGAGGATCTAGAAACAGAAAAATAATGAGGAAAAAAATTTATTTTTTCCTGGAAGGTAAGGAAAACTGCAGTGAACATCTCTATATCAGTGAATATATAAAGCTGTTTAAGGATATGAAAGCTATAGATGTGGAATTTTTTCCACATGCCTGTGGGGATGGAAGCTGGAAGAATATTTCCAGGAATATAAACAAGAGTGCTATAGACAGGGATAGGAAGAATACTGAAATATGGTGTGTCATGGATAAGGACAGTAATAATCTGGATGAGATACAGAAGGAATGCAATGAGAGAGGATACAAGCTAGTCTTTTCCAACCTTTCCTTTGAGGTGTGGCTGCTGCTCCATTTCTGTAAGGTGTCAGATATAAAGGAACCTACTAATAAGAAGTATATATCCATGCTTTCAAAGGAAATAGGGAGACCTTATGAGAAGTGCAAGAAAATCACTTTCAGCAGGAAGGAGAGGGAGAAGGCTGTAAATGAAGCTAAAAGGACACATCAGGAATTTCTGGCAGAAAAGGGGGAAGAGGAAGACTCGCTGAATGGATTTGTCAATGGAACAAATTTTTATGAAATTGTAGAAAAAATAAGGGAATGCTATAAAGATTATAAAATAAAATAGGAGATGGAAATGTATAAGATATTTGATGGAATTTCATATAGGCTGCTGCATGAAGGAAAAACATTTGAAATAGAAGGGATAGAATATGATTCAAGAAAAATAAGGAAGAATTATGTGTTTGTTGCCATGGAGGGAAGTGTCTCAGATGGGCATCTCTTTATCCAGAAGGCGATAGATAACGGAGCCGAAATGATAGTGGTAGAAAAAGATGTGGAAATAGGAAGTTATAAGGGATATGAAGAAGTACATTTCATATTTGTAGAGGATGTAAGAAGAAAGCTTGGAAGAATTGCTTCCAACTATTATGGATATCCCCAGAATAAAATAAAGATAATAGGAATAACAGGAACGAATGGGAAAACGACTTCAAGCTATATACTTGAGAATATTCTGGAAAGGACTTCCAGAATAGGGACAACCGGGAACAGGATACTTGATGAAGAGTTTGAGACGGCAAATACGACTCCTGAATCTCTGGAGCTGATAAGACTTGTCAGTGAAAGCGTAGAAAGGAAAGTGGACTATTTTATAATGGAAGTGAGTTCCCATGCCCTGGAAATAGGAAGGGTAAATATGCTTGAATTCGATTCGGCAATATTTACAAACTTGACTCAGGATCATCTGGATTTTCATGGAACGATGGAAAATTACTGTAATGCCAAAAAGAAGATATTTGGAATGTTAAGGGAAGGAAGCAGGGGAGTAATAAATATAGATGACGAATATGGAAGAAAGATATACGAGGAAGGAGATAGGAGCGGTTATATCAGCATAAGCATGAAGGACAGGGACGCAGATTTCTATGGGGAAATACTGGAATATACAAATGACGGAATGAAAATAGAGATAGCAGGGAACGGTATAAATAAAGTTTTTAATGTAAACCTGGTAGGAGAATACAATCTGTATAATATTCTTGGGTGTGTAGCATCTGCCCTTTCCCTGGGAGAAGATTTTTCTGAAATCATTAGGAAACTGGAGGAAATGAAGTCTGTACCTGGAAGATTTGAGACAATAAGGAATAATAAGGATGCTAGAATAGTAGTTGACTATGCACATACTGATGACGGACTTATAAATGTAGGGAAAACCCTCAGAAATATAACCGGGAATAAAGTTATAACTATATTTGGAGCAGGAGGAGACAGGGACAGGAGTAAAAGGCCTAAAATGGCTAAGGCTGCAGCAGGATTCAGTGACTTTATAATCCTTACTTCCGACAATCCCAGAACCGAGAATCCTTCAGAAATATTAAAGGATATAGAAGCGGGGCTAACAGAAGCCAAGTTTCCGATGGAAAAGTATATAATAATAGAAGACAGGGAAGAAGCCATAAAATATGGAGTCAATATGGTTTCAGAAGGAGACAGCCTGCTTGTAGCAGGAAAGGGACACGAAACATATCAGATTGTAGGGACTGAAAAAAGGCATTTTGATGACAGGGAAACTGTAAGGAAATATTTAATCTGACATAGTTTAAAAATGGCAATTAAATAATAGTTGCTATAATTTTCTTTTTTTGGTATACTTCAGACGTAATTTAAAATATAAAAAAGGGAGTGATGCTTAAATTGAAAAGAATTATCTTATTATTAGGAATTGCAATGATGCTGATTGCATGTGGTGGAAAGAAGGATACGGGAAATGGACAGGATAGCGGAAGCAAGGAACTGAATATATATACATGGACATATTTTATCCCGCAGGAGGTAATTGATGATTTCCAGAAGGAGACAGGGATAAAGGTAAATCTGAGTTACTATGATAACAATGATGTAATGGTAGCGAAACTTCTGTCAGGAGCAAAAGGGTTTGACATAGTGTCACCGTCTACAGACTATGTAGATATACTTATAAAAAGCAATCTGATAGAAAAATTAGACAAGTCAAAGCTGGAAAGCGTATTTAAGAATCTGGACAGGGAAGGTCTGAAACTGGAAGAGCTTTCTAAAATCTATGATCCAGGTATGGAGTATTCCATTCCTTATACATATTCAGCTACAGGAATTGCAGTAAATAAGAAATTCATGAAGGATTACCCTAAATCATTTGATATATTTGGGCTTGCCCAGTATAAGGGGAAAATGACAATGCTGGATGACGGAAGGGAGACTCTGGGGACTGTACTGCAGTATCTAGGGTACAGTTCTGACTCTGTAAATGATAAGGAGCTGGAAGCAGCAAAGGGAAAGATACTTGAATGGAAGAAGAACCTTGCAAAATTTGATGCTACGGCATTCGGGAAAAGTGTGGCTACAGGGGAATTCTATGCGGCACACGGTTATGCAGAAAATGTATATGGTGAACTGGAAGAGGCAGAGTATGGAAATTTTGACTACTTCATTCCTAAAGGGGCAATGATGTATATAGACAGCATGGCTATTGTAAAAGATTCTCCTAACAGGGAGAATGCATACAAATTTCTTGAGTTTCTTTATAGACCTGAAAACTTTATCAAGGTCTATGAGCAGTTTAAGGCTCCTTCAGTTATAAAAGGGATTGAGGAGAAGTCTAAAGTGAAGGCTCTTGTAAGCAGGGAACAGGTTGTCCAGAATGCAAAGCTGCCAGGAGCATTGTCAGATGAGGCTAAAGAAAAGCATGATAAAATATGGAATGAAATAAAGCTTTCAAATTAGGAAAAGAATCTGCCTATTAATATTAAGGAGATGCAATAACTGCTTATTGGGATAGGCACTGGAGTTAAGGAAATTAGATTAGCTAGTAACATTTTTAAAAATCATAGTCATTAAATTGGCTGTGATTTTTATTTTTCACAAAAATATCTTGACTTTCAAATAATTTGTATATATAATTAATATACGGTTTATTAACGCAGAAATAGATTGAATATAAATTATTTAGGAGGAATCATGGCAAAGTTAAACATTATTTATTACAGTGGGACAGGAAATACAGAGCAGATAGCAAGCTATATAGAAAAAGGAGCGGAGGAGGCAGGAGCTGAAGCTGAAATGATAGCTGTAGATGCTGCAGATGAAAGTTCTGTAGATGCTGACTTTATAGCACTAGGTTCTCCGGCAACAGGTTCTGAGGAAGTTGCTCCTGAAATGGTGGATTTTATAGAAACTGTCAAAGGCAAGCTGGCAGGAAAAACTGTAGGACTGTTCGGATCAAATGACTGGGGTGAAGGAGACTTTATGAGTATGTGGATTCAGGATCTTGCTAAAGAGGATATCTCTGTAGTTGGAGAAGGGTGTATAGTGAATCTTGCTCCAGATGACGATGAAAAAATTGAGAAATGTAAGGAATACGGAAAGGCAATAGTGAAATAAGGATTAGCAGTAACGGGAAATTTTCTTTGAAATTGCAGAGAATTTCCTTTTTTTATTTAGAAAAAAACAAAAAAATTTTAATTTACCTCAATAAAAGCCCTTTAATTCTATTTGTATTTTATTAGAAAAATTAATTACAAAGTGTATACAAAGTAATAAAAAAATGATATAATTACAAAAACAATTAAAGTGAGGAGGAACATTCTTGAATAATAATATAAAGAGAATCAAACAAGAACTAAAATCTTACGCTAAAAGATGTAAGAATATAAAATTTACGGAAAGCCTTCTTTTCATATTCCTGATGACAGGGTTACTTGTCTCAGCTTCTGCTGTTAAAGCTGATAAGGGTGTGGAAACTGCGAGAAAGGAAATAAATACATCAATAGATGACATTAAGGGCCTTTTCAGACAGGCTAAGGCTGAGAATAACAGACTGCTGAAAAATTCAAATTTAGAGCTGATACAGTTAATGGAGCAGGGAGATCAGGTTGTGAAATCTCCGTGGAGCTCATGGCAGTTTGGAATGAATTTTTACTATGACCAGTGGAACGGGACATATAAAGGGAGAGGAGATAAGGCAGAAAAATATCCTTATGAAGGGATTTATAGAAGGAGCAACGATCTTTTCCTGAGAAGTGTGTCTCCTTACAGTAGAAATTATGGAAGGTATGTAAACAGTATAACTGAAAATCCCCTTCACTCTGCAACAACTTCAGAATCTGGACTTTCTAATCCGTCATGGGGAATAGAGTCATCAGTATTTGACCAGGAGCCGATACTTACACTGAACCTGCTTGCGACAGTAAGACCTAAGGAAATAAATAAGACGGCACCTACAGTAAATCTGGGGACTATACAGGGACCTGGAAGTATTACTTTTTCTATTACACCGCCAGCAGTTGAAATAAAAACGCCGGTAATGAAAGAAATTGTATTTAATCCTGTAAGACCAATTGAACCGACTAAGCCAGTATTTACACCGCACACTCTTAAAATAGAGGCGTTTAACAGTACGCGTGATGCAAATGCATTAACTCCTGCTGTTGAAAATGGAGGTTCATTTAAAGGAAATTCTGCAACAATAGCAACTACAGAAGACTTAAAGTATTCAGGAGTTACTCCAGAAGCAACTACAAAAAAGATAGTGGCAGCTCCAGCTGTTTTTGGTACAAGAAATTTCTATGGTAACGATGGAGCGGCATTTAAAACATATTTTGATGTGAATGGAACAGCGACATTTTCTGAAAGTGTTGTAATTGACTCAGTAGGACAATCTTCGCTGCATACAGTATCGACTACAGGTAATACTTTGGATAACCAGACAGCACCATCAGGAAAAAGGACATTCCTAGTTGGGGGATCTAGAGTTGGAACACTTGATAACGGTGCAGGGACATTAACAAGTACAGGAACAGTAGATCTTGCAGGTGTACTGGTAGCAGGATTTGTTGCTGAAACAAGTGGTACATCAGGTGGAGGAGACAGAAAGATAGTAAACACAGGAACTATAACAGATGAAGTTGAAACAACACATTATCAGGATTCAAATGGATTAGGAGGACTTTTATCACTAGTAACAGACCAGAATGGTGTTGTAAGGTACTCAGATGGAAGTGATAATAGTGATAACGGAGCTAAAGCTTCTACAACTTTAAATTTACCTGGATATTCTGAAATGGGTAGCAGTATATCTATAACTAGGACTCCAGGAACAGGAACTTGGGATTCAGTTAATAAAAAATGGACTAAAAGAGCAGGTGGAGGATATGTAGGATATAAGATAGGGTTACTACTTGCCCATGAAAATCCAGATGCAACTAATACATATACTCTTGAGAATGGTGGAACAATAAAATTTAGTGGAACGAATTCAATAGGAATACAGATAGAAGCTGATGGTTCATCAACAACGAAAGTAAATGCATTAAATAAAAAAGATATAACACTAGGTGGAGCAAACAGTTATGGAATGAAGCTGTCTTCAAGAGTTGACTCAACAAGTACTGTAAAAAATGAAGGAACGATTACCATGAATGGAGGTAATAGTGCGGGAATTGCTGTTATAGAAGAAACAGATTCAGCAGGTGATAGTTCTGGAACAAATAATACAGTAAGAGCTCATACAGGTAAAGTTGTAAACAGTGGAACAATTGATGTAAAAGGAAATCAGAGTGTCGGAATGTATTTAAAGTTAGATGCACCTGATGATATTACCAACACGGGTACAATAAATGTAGGGAATGTGACACGAGGTGTAG
>JBHACQ010000021.1:0-28574 GCA_041854625.1 Leptotrichia sp.
TGAAAGAGAAATTAGAATTTTTCCTATCTATATTAATGATATTAGCTATAATATATTTTTTTAGACGATAAAAATGTCTAGAAAGAAAATTTTTCAGATTTATATATTGCCGTATAGTTATGAAAAAACATATCAACGGGCTATTATCTTTTGATTTCAAGATATGTAAAATACGTGAAGTTAGAAGGGAAGCTAAAATTCTTACCATAGAATTATATCACTAAAAAATAGCTAGAAATATTGGTATTACTAGCTATTTTTATATTTTAGAGTCCAAAACTCGGATAAATGTCGGTTTGAGTGTCGGTTTGAATGTCGGTTCGAATAAAACTGAAAAAAAGTAATTAAATTTTTAATAGAAAATATACATCTACTGAACTTGCAGAACAGACAGGAGTGACAAAGAGAACTATTGAAAGAGCGTTTAAATCATTACAAGAAAAGAAAATGATAGAAAGAATCGGTTCAAAGCGTGATGGTAATTGGATTGTGGTTAGATAATTAATACGTGATATACGAAAACTACTATACATCTGATGGTATCATTTACTTATCTGTTGGAAAACGTAAAGGAATTAAGTAGAAACAAATTTTTTTTACTTAATAAATTAAATTTACTAGATACTACTTTGATAAAAGCCTCCCACTAATATGATGGAAGGCTTTCATTCTATTCTTCTATCTTAATTGCCCTTCAGTCAATAAATATCAATCGTAAAACTTGATCAACTCAACAACTTCCTTTAGAAGTTTTTCAATTTTCTAGTATCAAAATAGTATCATCAAGTCGTTTTTTATACTTACTAAACCGATAAAATGTTTTATTTTCAACGATTTTGTACAGAAAAATTTTTGTTGCAATTACTCCCTCTCTTCTTTTTATACGGTTCACTGTATCCAAAAGTGTTCAAAACAAAAGATTTTCACTTATTGCATTATGGAGAATTCGTTCCATTTTAACTTGTTTTTGAACCATTTTCCCCATCCCAGTCCCAGTTCCAAATTTATAGCACCAATTAAATTGAACTATAAATATTTTTCTAGACCTTTGTTTTTAATCAACTTAATAGCCTCTATTTCCTCATTTGATAATTCATTATTTTTACCATCACCTGAACTCCTGTCCCATGAATGAAATGTATCAATTACTTCATCAATTATTCTAATATTGCGTTCCCTAATTTCTTCTAATTTCCAATCTTTAATGTTACTATTACTCATTGTCTTTGCCATTAGTATATTAGATTTTCTATATTGTTCTTGTTTTTTTGTGAAGTATCCATTACTAGCAATAATGTTTAATCTTTTCTCAAAAGGAATTTTATTACCTATAGTCTCAATCAATTCATTTATCTCATCTTCATTTGAATTGAAATAACTTGGTTGCCATTTTACTGGCAATATATGTTCAATTTCCCAATTATAAGGTAATAATTCATTTTGTCCTTCTGTATTATAAGCAAGTAACTTTAATAACATTCTAACAGCATTTTGATGTAAATGTTTTAGACTATTTTTTAATTCATCTTCTGTTACATTTCTAAAGTCAAATTTTAATACTTCATCATGTAAAATTGATGAATTTAAGTTTAAAATACTTGTTTTTACCGAGTTAATTGTAGGTGATACTAGATATACTTTAAATAGATTTACAAATAATTTTCTTAAGAATTTCAAAAATAATTTTTCAAATTGCTCATTATTCTTATTCTTTAAATAGTAAATAATTACTGGATATTTCCAAAATTCATTTGGATATGAACTAAGGATGTCTAAAATACTTAATATGGAAAAATTAGTTGTCCATTTTGCTTCCTTTGCTTCTCTACGATTAACAACTTCCCAGAATTCTAAAATATCTATCAAATTTTCCATCAAATTACCTTTAAATAGTCTACAAAAGTTATTTTCCGCAAAATATTTTCTAAGTCCAGGTGTAGTTGTCTTTTTATCATTGTCCATAGCCCTCAAGTAAAACATATAATAGTAAAACAATTTTTGAATACTTTCGGATGTGGCTTCTGCTCTTGATGTAAGATTTTTCCATTCTTTCACAAATTTTGCTTTATTCTCTTCACTAAGTTTATTATATATTTTGGCTTTAAAAATATCGGCATCTGATAAAGGTAGACCTCTATCATTTAGAGTGGAGAATATTGTTAACGCAGTTTCTTGTGTGTCGGCTTTAATCGGAAATACAATTGTCTTGTTTAATGCATTATTTATAAATCTATAAAAATTTAATGGTTCATTATTTGCATATTCATCTAATAATTTTATTAATAACTTATAATTTATCGAATATCTATCCTTACTTTTATCCTCAGCTTCTCCGGTTTTCAAAATGTTTTCTAGAATTTCATTATATCTTACTTCTAGTACTTTTGACTCAATAAGAACCGAACTATAGTCAGCAACACTAGTTAATTCATCTATTTTCCAGATTGCTGGTTCAATTTGCCTAATAAAATTATCTTTTTCCTTACTTTCACTCATTTTCTGAAGTTTTCTATGAATTGCTCTCAATAGCAAAAATAAAGTCGTTATTCGTTGCTGTCCATCTATTATTTCCTGCTCTTTATTTTCATTACTAAAAGAAACAATACAACCTAAAAAATATGATGATTCATTTTGATTATTTGTATATTCTATTAAATCTTCAAATAATGTAAGAACCTGATCGTCTGTCCATGCATATGGTCTTTGGTATTCAGGTATCAAGAATTTTTCTTTTGCTCCTGTCATTAATAACTCTCTAATACTATTTTTATTTACTTCGATTGTAGTCGCCATATAATTCTCCTAATTTGTATAAATACTTTTTATAACTTTAATCAATTCTTCGATTGATTGTTTTAATTGTTCGACATTATATGAATTATTTCTATTCTCTGGGTGATGAATAATATTTCTAATTAATGTTGGGAGTGTTTTTATTTCATCGTTAGTAGTTCCATTTGACTTTAATCGTTTATATTCTTTATCTTGTGCTATTCCCTTGCTATTTAGCCATTATATGCAAATGCCAATATCCAAAACTACTCATCCGCATATTCTGATAACTCTTCATTCTTTAAGTAATTGCCAAACTTATCTTTTGGAAAAGGTAGTACTTGAATAACAGCACTATTATTAATTAGTCCATAAACATGAGGCTAATATCTACCACAATGATCTCCGGCTTCGAATTTTACTTCTGATTCTAATTTATTTTCATCTATACAAACCAGCACCAGTTCTTTATCTATATCTTTAAAATTAAGAGCTACTCTCCAGAATAATTCTGGTGTAGAGCAATGAACAAAGCCATCTGTTTCTAAATTTCTAGCTCCCCCAATATTCTTTTTCTTTTCCTCCCGTGTAGACTTCTTCATACAATGTAAAATTAATTTATCACCTCAAAATTCAATTTTAATAGTGGTAAGATGCTGTGATCATAAGGCGAAATGCAACCTACTTAATTAATCCTATAATAAAACCTTTTTATTGAAGCCTTTATCACTCCAAGAAAGACAGTAAGCATTCTTAAGAGGATTAGACTTAATAACTTTCATTTCATAATCATCCCAAACAATTGCTACTTGATTCTCAATGGCAATGGCATCAGCAATCTGGCCAGAGTAAAACTCATCAAAACCTGCTCTTTCAGGCTCATCATAATGTGGACAATGTAGATAAGGAATTATACCCAGACCCTTAACCCATTTATGTTTTGGATTCTCTCTCCCTTCAATAAACTCACTATCGCTGTGACCCGCTATAAACCAGCAGATAGAACCTGCACTTAAGCCAGACAGTACCTTTCCACTTTTATAAGCTCTCATTAGAGCCTTATCTACAGCATATTCTTGCCAAACTTCCATCATATAAGCAGTATTACCGCCACCTACATAAATGATGTCCGCACTTTCAATCTTTTGATTAATCTCTTCCCTTCTTACTTCTACATTAGATAAATACAAGGTATCAGTTTTGCATCCTAAGCTCTCATATAAATCGTTAATAGTCTTTATATAAGGCTTAGCATCTTTGCTTGCTGTAGGTATAAATAAAAAATTAGGATTTTCCTTTTTAGCTGACTCGACAATAAACTTGTCTATTTCATAAGTTTCATTATCGATTATTTCTCCGCCGCCAATTGCTATAATCATAAATTTCCTCCAATATTTAAAATTTGTTTCTCTAGTAGAGGGCTTGAAACCCAGTCGCCACCTTACTATTTGCTACTGTCATTATTATGACATGAAACCCACAACAAGGATCATATATACGGCAATTTAATGTATCCCTGTTTTAATTTTCCCTTTAAAATCCCAATATCTCTCTGGATATTTATCTAATTCTTCAATAATATCTTTCATAATAAGCCTCTACTTCCATCTACAATCTATCGAAATAATAGTTGTAGGCATACCTATAATTTGTATATCAAATTTCAAACTTGATTCTACCTTGGTTGACGCATTATGTATTCTGAAACTAAATTGCCAACCACCATCAAGATATAATTCCAATGTATTTTTGCTACCTGGTTTGTATTCTAAACTTACAATTCGTGTTGGAAGTGTTGATACTGGTAATTCAATACTTCTCTTACGGTTATTCCCTTGCTTGTTTAATGTGCCTCTTAAGTTATAGCTCTGAATTTGAGTTGTTCTTTTGCTATCAATTCCAATAACTTTATAAAAATCAAATTCTCCAAGCAAGTACTCCACCATAAGTTTTGGTATGTTTTTTCCAAACAAATGATTTTGTCTTTCCAATTCACCTTTGAAAGCATTTAGCAATGGAACATAAACATCATCTTCTTTATTAGGTAAATCGCTCCACTTGGAACCCTTCTGTTTCTCAATATCAAGATATTCAAATATAGGCTTAATATCGTCCCAATATTGTTCGGAACAATCTACCCCATACCATTTTCTACCAAAATCTAAGTTCTTTGACAGTCTACTATGCTTAACAGCAAAATGATTATGTTTAACACTTAAACCTATTTCCCATTCAATTCCTCGTCTAATAATCAAGACATCTCTTACATCGCCTTCCTTACCTTTATCATCCGATTGAATTTTTAGTTCAAGCTCATCGTCCCCATCATCTAAAATCAAAGGTTCAAGGTTAAATATGGTGTTGACTCCTGCCAAGGCACTAACTTTACATATTGTCTTTTCAGAGTCAGTTAAAGTATTCCACGCTCTTTCTGCCGCAAAGTAACTGCTATTTTCTTCTATTTTTGCTGGTCTTGTTTTAGATATTTCTTCAAATAATGTCATTAAATAGGAGAACTCATATGCTCTTCCTTGATTATTACTTTTATTGCTCACGACTAACCTCCAATTAATTATCCGTTCCAGTTTTTAATAGATTACTATTTAAACTTGAATTATCTAAAACAGATATAATTGCTTTAGCCATTTCATATGCAAGATTTATTGGTACAGCATTGCCAATCATTTTATAGGCATCATTCAAATTTGTATAATAAAACTTAAAATCATCTGGAAACCCTTGAATCCTTGCACATTCCCTTACTGTCAATCTTCTATATAATTCTTCTTTTCCAGGTTCAAATATATTTTTATTTTTTTCTACTTTAGGCATCACCGGTGCTTGGGGATGCAATTGACATTGCCTTCCAGAGGCTTGAACTGTAAATGCCTGCTCATTCCAAGTTCTAACTCTATTTCTGCTCATAAATATTGGAGAATATGCACCGATAAAATATTCATGATTGAGAACTTCACACTTATCTCCATTGGTTTTATTCTTTTCTAATGCCGGCATTGCAGAATCTTTCAAATCAAAGATAGCGTCTTTAAAGGTTAATTTTGAATTATATGATTTAGGTGGTTCATCAAATTTAATATTTAAGTCTTTTCTAAAGCCTACATAAAATACTCTTTTTCTGTCTTGAGGAACACCATAATCACTTGCATTTAACAAATGAATAAAAACATCGTATCCTGCATCTTCAAACTGAGAAACAATATTTTCAACTGCACTATTATGCCTTTTTGCCATCATGCCCTTAACATTTTCAGCAAGGAAAAATTTTGGTTGTTTATCTTTTAAAATACGTATATATTGATAAAATAGTTGTCCACGTGGATCATCAATTCCCCTTAGAGAACCTGCTTCACTCCATGACTGACATGGTGGTCCTCCTATAATTCCATCACAGTCTGGAAACATGTCTGAAGGAATGTTGCAAATATCTCCTTTTATAAGTTTTGTTTTATGATTTTTTTCATATGTTTCCCAAATAGTTTTATCGTATTCGTTTGCAACCACTACATTAAATCCTGCTTTTTCAAAGCCTAGGTCTAATCCTCCTGCTCCTGAAAAAAGGCTGATTAAATTCATATATAATTCCTCCCCATTATACCAATACATTTAATAATTTCATATATATCATATTTAAGAATATTATAATTCTTAGTAACATATCTAATATAATTTTGTAATCATTTTTTACAAAAATAATAACGGACTCTAACATGTACTTTTTACTCTTATAAATCTATTCCCACTCAATCGTAGCTGCCGGTTTTGATGAAATATCGTAAACAATTCTATTAATACCATTTACATTATTTATAATTTTATTTGCCACATCACCTAAAAACTCATAAGGCAGCTTTGACCATGTTGCCGTCATAAAGTCGATGGTATTTACTGAACGGATGGCAGCAACGTATTCGTATGTTCTCTGGTCTCCCATTACTCCTACAGTCTTTACAGGTAACAGTGTAACAAATGCCTGATCCACTTGTTCGTATAGCCCTTCTTCCATTAATGCATTTATGAATATATCATCGGCTTCCTGGAGGATTCTTACCTTTTCAGCCGTAACTTCTCCTATGACCCTTATTCCAAGTCCCGGTCCAGGGAAAGGATGTCTGTTTATTATTGTATCAGGCAGCCCCAGTTCATGACCGACTTTCCTCACTTCGTCCTTGAACAGTTCCCTTAATGGTTCTAGAAGCTCAAATTTTAAGTCTTCAGGCAGCCCCCCTACATTATGGTGGGATTTTATAGTATGGGAAGGTCCTTTTACTGACTGGGATTCAATAACGTCGGGGTATATTGTACCCTGAGCAAGGAATTTTGCCCCTTCCTGTCCTTTAAGCTTTCTTATTTCTTCATTAAATACCTCTATAAATTCATTTCCGATTATTTTTCTTTTAGCTTCGGGTTCATCCACTCCTTTGAGCTTATTGAGGAACCTGTCCTTAGCATCGACAAAAACTACATGCAAGTCAAAGTTTTTCTGATAATATTCAAGGACTTTCTTCCCTTCATCCTTTCTTAGTAGTCCTGTATCCACAAACATGCATGTAAGCTGCTTCCCTATGGCGTTGTTTATAAGTACTGCCGCAACAGAGGAGTCTACCCCTCCGGACAGGGCAAGGAGTACATGCTCATCCCCTACAGTCCTTCTTATCATTTCAGTCTTTTCTTCTATGAAGCTTCTGATTTTCCAGTTCTTTTCACATTTACATATGTTGAATACAAAGTTTGATATAATTTCTGTACCGCATTCAGAATGGACAACTTCAGGGTGGAACTGTAGTGCATATATTCCATTGTTGTCAGTAATTGCAGCTATGGAAGAATCAGTCTTTGCAATTATTTCAAATCCTTCGGGAAGTTCTGTAATATGGTCATTATGGCTCATCCATATAGCTGATGTCTTCTTAACTTCTCTGAAAAGCAGATTTTCATTATTTATAACTTCAAGGACTGCTTTTCCGAATTCCCTTGACTGTGCCTTCTCTACACGTCCTCCCTTCAGATGGGTAATCAGCTGCATCCCGTAGCATATTCCAAGGATAGGAAGTCCCAGCTCAAAGACGGCAGGATCTACGGTAGGTGCCCCTTCCTCATATACTGAAGCAGGTCCTCCTGAGAGGATGATTCCTTTGACAGGGTTCTTTCCGTTTCTAATATCCTCAATATTAATTAAAGGAACGATTTCACAGTAGACTTCCATTTCCCTTATCCTTCTTGCTATCAGCTGCGTATACTGGGATCCAAAGTCGATAATGATAATTTTTTCTTTCACAGTTTCACCTCTATCTATAAGTTTTTATTATTTATGATTTATAAAATTATATAATATTTTTTATTATAAATCAATAAGAATACATACATTCCTGATGTCTGTTTCTATTAGCTTTATGATATTTTAACCAGTATTTTTTATTTGAGGTCTCTTATAATTTGCAAATAAAAATAAATATTTTATATTTTTAAAAAAGGGTTAAATTTAAAATGGGAGGTATATGGAGGTAAGAATGCATCATTAATATATTTAAAAACATGTGTTCAGTAAGGTATATAAAAAATATATAGTGTACCTTTTCAAGTTGAAAATCACAAAATATTGTGGTATATTTCAAATATAGATCTATATATAGTCTGAAAAAAGACAGTGTATATACATCTGATTATAAATTTTTTGAAACTGTGTGTCAAAGAAAGTTGAAAAATATGAAACAGTTTCAGGAAGAGAACATAAAAAAATAATACTAAATAAATATAAAGAAAGTGTAAAGAGAGGTATCTTGAAATGTATGCACAGCTGACAGAAAATTTAAATAGAATAATTGCAGATATAGTGAATGTTGAGAAAAATGACATAAATAATGAAAATGCAAATATGTCATCTATGACGCCTGCAGGTCAGATGATGAGGTTTGCTTCAGAAGTATCTAAAATATACGCATTGGAAAATCTTGTCTCAGAGAGGTTCAGGCAGGCACATAATGACGGAGCTATACATATTCATGACCTGGATTATTATCCGAGCAAGACTACTACATGCCTTCAGTATGACCTTGCAGACATGTTTGAAAAAGGGTTCCAGACAAAACATGGCTTCATAAGGGAGGCAAAGAGCATAACAACATATGCCACGCTGGCAACTATAATATTCCAGACAAATCAGAATGAGCAGCATGGTGGTCAGTCTATTCCTGCATTTGATTTTTATATGGCGAAGGGAGTCCTGAAATCCTTCAGGAGGCACTTCCGTTACAGGATATTAAGTTTCCTGTCCCTTGATTATGTAGATGAGACCAACAGGAAGGTAAAGGCCTTTATAAATGACAATATCCATACAATACTTCCTGAAAAGGAAGTCATAGAAAAAACGGCAATGCATTTTAAAATTCCTCAGGCTCAGATAGAAAGGCTCCTCGAAATAGCATATGATGATACAAGGCTGGAGACATATCAGGCGATGGAGGGATTCCTTCATAACCTGAATACGATGCATTCCCGTGGAGGAAACCAGGTTGTATTTTCTTCCATAAACTACGGAACGGATACATCTGAAGAAGGCCGTATGGTCATAAGGGAACTGCTGAAGGCGACGGAAGATGGACTGGGGAAGAGGGAGACACCTATATTTCCGATACAGATATTTAAAATTAAGGAAGGATTGAACTATACTGATGAAGACTACAATGCTGTAATGGAAAATTTTGATGAAATACTGGAAGATGTAGTGGCTGAAAGGGAGCATAAAGATGGAAGGGGAAGGGAACTGAAATTCAAGGCTCCTAACTTTGATCTGCTTCTGGCAGCCTGCAGGACTACAAGCCGAAGGCTGTTTCCTAACTTTGTATTTCTGGATGCTGAATTTAACAGGCATGAAAAATGGAAGATGGAAGATTCTTTAAAATATAGATATGAAGTAGCAACAATGGGATGCCGTACAAGAGTTTTTGAAAACCTTCATGGTGAAAAGAGCAGCCTTGGAAGGGGAAACCTCTCATTTACCAGCATAAATTTTCCAAGAATAGCTATTGAAGTGAGAAGAAGCGTGGAAAAGTTAGTTGAGGAAATGGAAAGGACAGGGGAATTTTCCAATGAACAGGAAAAGGAAGACAGGAAATGCCGGCTTCTGGTTGAAAAGTTTCACAAGAAGGTAGAAGAGATGACATATTTTACTGCTGAACAGCTGATTGAAAGATATAACTTCCAGAAGACTGCACTGGCAAAGCAGTTTCCTTTCATGAGGGCAAATAACCTATGGAAGGGAATGGGAGTCAAAAGTTCAAATGATGAGCTGGATGATGTCCTTCTTTCAGGGACTCTGGGAATAGGATTTGTAGGAGGAGCAAATGCAATGTATGCTCTCTTTGATGCGGATCATGGAAGTTGCAGCCTTGCATACAGCACTCTTTATGATGCCCTCAAGATAATGAATGAGACTGTAGATAAACTGAAAAACAGATACAGGATGAACTTTTCAATACTGTCAACACCGGCAGAAAGTCTTGCAGGAAGATTCTTAAAAATAGACAGGGAAAGATACGGAGAAATTGAAAATGTTACGAACAGGGACTATTATATAAATTCATTCCACATTGATGTAAAGGAAAAGATAGGAATATTTGAAAAAATAAAGAAGGAAGCCCCTTTTCATAAACTGACGCTGGGAGGACATATTACTTATGTGGAGCTTGACGGAGAAGCCAGAAAGAATACAAGTGTCATTCTTAAGATAGTCAAGGTTATGAAGGATGAAGGTATAGGATATGGATCCATTAACCATCCTATAGATAAATGCAGGGATTGTGGAACAGAGACTATAATAGGGGATGCATGTCCTGTCTGTGGAAGTCATGATATATCCAGGATAAGGAGAATAACAGGATATCTTACGGGAGATCTGGACAGCTGGAACAGTGCAAAGAAATCAGAGGAAAAGGACAGGGTTAAACATACCCTTTAGCTCTATCATGGCTAAGTAAATGAGAATATTAGGAAGTATTACAGATGAGAAAGGATTTTAAATTAAGGGTACTGAAAATTTTTAAGGAAACGATAGTTGACGGGTTTGGATTAAGATATTCGATTTATTTTTCAGGATGCCCCCATGCATGTCCAGGATGCCACAATAAATGCTCGTGGAATCCTGAAAACGGCGAGCTTCTGACATGGGGGAAGTTAAAGGAAATATCGGAAGAAATAAACAGGAATACTTTACTGGACGGGATTACCATAAGTGGGGGAGACCCCCTTTACAATCCTGAAGAAATGCTGGAAGTTCTGAAATATTTGAAGAAAGCTACAGGGAAGAATATATGGCTCTATACAGGATATACGCTGGAAGATATACAGAAGAATGATGTAATGAATGCCTGTCTTGAATTTGTGGATGTTCTTGTAGATGGACCGTTTATAAAGGAACTCTATTCTCCGGCACTTAAATTCAGGGGGAGCAAGAATCAGAGGATTATAAGGCTGAAGGATAGGAGGAAGTAAGATTTTAGTAAATAGATGACTGGAAAATATAGATGACCAGGAAATAAAAAATGTCCAATCTGGAAGAATGGAGATCTGTTTGTCAACAGTTTCATAAATTAGGGTTGGACATTTTAAAATTTTATAGCAGTTCTATATGATTTTTATTTTAATTAAGTGAGTAAGCTGCTTCTTAAGCTGCTTTTTCAGAACTTAAACTCTTCAGAATTTTACAGATAAAGTAAAAAAATATTTAGAAAGAACGAGGTGAAGGTGTTGGGTATCAGACACAATAAAAGAGATATGGAAGGACTTCTGGAAGAAAAGTTATATGAAATAGGCTATGACGAGGAAGTTGTATTTAAGGAAAGGGTTAACCGGTTCACTGTGAGATTCCGGTTTAATAGAGGAAAATCAGTACGTGGAAGTGAAAGACAGGGAAATAATACAGGTCAGGAAAATGAAATATATGAAGACTTTGCACATCTTCATGATACAGGAAGGCTGAAGGAACTTCTGGTGAACGGTGCGAAACTTTTTGTAAGAAGGGCAGATAAGAAGGAACGGAAGACGAAATGGGATGTCATAGGCGTAAAAACCGGGGATGAGGTAGTCCTTATAAATACATCCTTTCATAGGTATATTGCTGAATCTGTTTTCAGAAATGGTAAAATCCTTCCATTTTCCCAGCCGGAATATATGAAACCTGAAATAAGGTATGGTGACAGCAAGATAGATTTCTATATTGAAACAGGGAAAGATAAAATTTATGTTGAAGTGAAGGGATGTACACTGGTAGAGGAAAATACGGCAAAATTTCCCGGAGCACCTTCAGTACGGGCAGTGAAGCATCTGCAGGAACTTATGAAATTAAAGGAGGAAGGATTCAGGGCAGCTGTGCTGATACTGATTTTCAGGAATTCAGAAGTCTTTGCTCCAGAGCACAACATAGACCGGGTGTTTGCAGAGACCTTCTATGAAGCAATGGAAAAAGGTGTCGAAGTGTATCCGGTGCTACTGAAATATAAGGAAGGCAGTATATATTTTGAAAAGAATATAGAAATTATGGAAAAAGTTTTCTAGTACCTGAATTCCAGTTCGTGGAAATCAGATTCAGCTGCCAGTCCCTGATATTTTTCAAAGTTGAAAAAAAGAGGGGGATATGGTATAATTCTTTGGAATATTTTAAATTTGAAGTTAAGGAGAAGAGAAAACATGGGAACAGGAACAGTTCAAGTTATAATAATATACATCGTGATAATGGGAATTATTATCTTGCCTCAGATTCTGACAAACAGGAAGAAAAAACAGAAGCAGCAGGCTATGATGGACAGCCTACAGACGGGAGACAAGATAATTACAATCGGAGGAATACACGGTACTGTAGTTACAGTTTCAGAAGATACGGCAGATGTGAGGATAGATAAGAATGTGAAGATGACAATTGCAAAGACTGCAATTGCAAATGTAATAAAATAGCTAGTGAAAAAAGGGGAGAAAATCAGCCAGCTATTAGGAAAATGGAGAAATTTAATATATTGTTTCGGTATATTTAAAATAAAACTGGTATGTGTAACGGGAGGAAAAATGAAAAAAATTTTAATATTAATGCTTTTTTTACTAAGTACGGCAGTCTTTTCAGAAACTTTGGAAAGAGTAGAATATAATGAAGGAGTTTTTAAGGGTACTATAAGGGAAAATAGACAGATAGACATAAAGACGGCTAAAGGAAATGGAGGGAAAGTCCTTATAGTGAGACTTCCGAATGTAGACAGGAATAATGCAGTCTTCAGATCGCCTAAGGACAGTTATCTGGACAGTGTGAGTATAGTTACAAAAGGAAATGATACGACTATGTATTTCTTTCTGAAGGACGGGACAGACTATACACTATATAATTCAAAGAGGGAATTTAAAATAGAATTTTCCAACACAGGAAGGGGAACTGTAACAGGCAGGGAAGACAGCCGGAAGCAGGATCCTATAAGAGGTTCAGGAAGAGATACTTCAACAGATACAAGGGTAAAACCTTCAGAAGGTGAAGACAGCAGAACTTCCAGGCTTCCTTCAAAAAAAGGAACTTATACGATAGTTGTTGATGCAGGTCACGGAGGCCATGATGCAGGGGCTATAGGTAACGGCTATAGGGAAAAGGATCTGGCATTGGCTGTAGCACTGAAACTGGAACAGGAGCTGGGTAAAGACTATAATGTAATAATGACTAGAAGGACAGATGTATTTAAAACTTTACAGGAAAGACCGGAAATGGGGAACAATAGATATGCAGACCTGTTTGTAAGTATTCATCTTAATTCTTCAAGCAGCTCTTCTGCAAACGGGACAGAAGTATATTATTATGAAAAGAAGGATTCCGGAAACTATAGTTCCGATGTTGCAAAATTTGAAAATAACGGAAATAGCAGTATAGCAGTTTCTGACTATGCACTGAAGGAAGTTAACTATAGGATGAATCAGCACAGGAGCTCGGCTCTGGCAACGGATGTGTTAAATGGACTTCTCAACAACTTTTCTTTGAGGGACAGAGGAGTAAAGACGGCAAATTTTGCAGTGTTGAGAGGAAGCAATTCTCCGTCAATACTGATAGAACTGGGATTCATGTCCAATTATGGTGACGTATCTCAGTTTGCTGAGAGCTATGATCAGGAAAGAGCAGCAAGAAGTATAGCTGATGCAATAAGGAGCAATTTTTTATTAAAGTAGATGCAATGAAGCAGATATAACTGTGAAATCAGGGAAATATTTTAAATGCAAGGAGCTTGAAGCTTATGGAGAAGGATAATAAAAACAGTGGGGATGTAAATGAAAAAGCAAAGATAGTAAAAGTACCTAAGAAGGGAAAAGGTTTTTTCAAAAAGAATTTTTTAGTAATATTGCTTATTCTTCTTGCTGGTGGAGCAATAGCTGTAAATGAATATGATAAGAAAAACAATGAAACAATAAAAGTGGTTGTTGATCCCAAACTTCTGACTACACCTCTTGAAAGTCAGCAGATGCAGGAAAAAATTTCAATCTTTGTGTACAATCAGGAAACAAAGGCTGTGGAAGAAAAAGAAGTTATTATTCAGCGTCAACAGAATCTGATAGAGGGGGACTATATAAATGAAGTTATAAGGAATACCCCTTTCCTGACAAAGGATATGAAATTCCAGAGTGCCTATAATTTGAAAGTGGATGGGAAAAATACTACCATAATAAAGCTGAATGAGGCATTTTCTGGATTAAGAGTGAACGAAGAACTGTTTAATGGCTTCACACAGTCAATAGCAAGTACAATTTCCAGAAATTTTCCTAATGTACAGGGAGTAAATATACAGATAGATGGAGAGGCAATTATTACTGAATAATTGCCTCAGTTTATATATACAGGCATAAAACCGGAGAGGGTGTATAATAAAAAATCGGGAGGTAAAAATGAATATTGAAAAAATAAAGACAAATGTAAGAAATTACCTGGATGAGAAGAGATACAGCCATGTAGAAAGAGTTGCTGAATATGCAAGGAAGCTTGCAAAAATTCATGGGGAAAATCTGGAAAATGTAGAAGCAGCTGCATATCTGCATGATATAGCAAAATTCTTTGAACTTTCCAGAATGCTGGATCTGATTAAGGGAAAGTATCCTGAAGTACAGGATGAAATGTCCAGGTCTACTTCCATACTTCATGGATTTGCAGGAGCTGAATTTGTAAGAAACAATTTTGAGCTTTTTGGAGTCGATAATGAGGATATACTGGACGGGATAAAGTATCATACAGTCGGAGGCAGGAATCTTTCAAAGCTTGCAAAAATTATATATCTTGCTGACGCAATAGAGGAAGGAAGGACATGGGAAGGGGTGGAAAAGGCGAGAGAACTTGCTGAAGGAGATCTGGATGAAGCTATTAAATATGAAATAGATACAAAGCTTCGATATTTAATATCAAAAGATACGGTTATTCATCCTAATATAATATTATTTAGAAATTCATTAATCTATAGGAAATAATTTTTTGAGGAAGGAAAGGGAATGAAAGATTTAAGGAGAGAACTGAATTACTTGAGAGGAGTTCTTGAAAATTATGAGCTTAACTTTCAGGAGATAATGCAGTTACTGGAATGGAGTCCCAAAAAAAGAAAGCTGTATAAGCAGATTTTAAATAGCTGGGAAGAAGAAGGGGAGGTATATTTAAAAAGGAATGGGAAATATACGCTTCCTGAAAAAGAGGGGATGTTTAAAGGGGAAATTTCTATTTCTAATGGAAATTTCGGATTTCTGGACATACCAGGGGAAGAAAGCATATTTATTCCAGGAAGTTACCTGAATACAGCCATGAATGGAGATACTGTACTTGTAAGGATATTAAAGAAAAGCAGTTCTTCCAGCAGAAGCCGTGAAGGGGAAGTGTATAAAGTAATAAAAAGGGATAAGGATGTTCTTGTGGGAACTTTTGAAAATAATCTGAATTTTGGATTTGTACGGCCAAGAAGTTCACCTAAAGATATTTATATTCCAAAAAAGAAGATAAAGGGAGCTAAGACAGGGGATCTCGTTGCTGTAAAAATATATTTCTGGGGAGAGGAAGGCAGAAAGCCGGAAGGAGAAATAATCAGCATACTTGGAGACCCTCAGGACACAAAGGCACTTATCTCCTCCCTTCTTATAAATGCTGGCATACAGGAAAAATTTCCTAATGAAGTAATAAAGGAAGTAGACAGGATAGAAGAGGATTTTTCTGAAGAAATTGAAAAAAGGAAGGATCTTCGACATTTAAATATCATAACCATTGACGGAGCGGATGCGAAGGATCTGGATGATGCAGTCTATGTTGAAAAAACAGATTCAGGATACAAGCTGTATGTAAGTATAGCCGATGTTTCCTATTATGTGAAGGAAGGGACGGAACTTGACCTGGAGGCGTTGAAGAGGGGGAATTCCATCTATCTTGTAGACAGGGTAATACCTATGCTTCCAAGAAAGCTTTCAAATAACCTGTGCTCCTTAAATCCCAATGAAGATAAGCTGACCTTTACTGTGGAGATAGATTTTGATTTTAAGGGAAAAGTTATAAAAAACGATTTCTATAAGTCAGTTATCAGATCAAGGAACAGGATGACTTATACTGATGTCAATATGGTATTTGAAGGGAATGAGGAACTTATAAAGAAATACGGGACTATACACAAGATGCTTACTGAAATGCTGGAACTTTCCCATATTATAAGGGCTACAAAAAAGAGAAGAGGAAGTATAGACTTTGAACTTCCTGAAATAAAGGTAATACTTGATAATATAGGATATGTAAAGGATATTGAACTCCGTTCAAGGGGAGAATCTGAAAGACTTATAGAAGATTTCATGGTTGCAGCCAATGAAGTGGTGGCAGAAAAGCTTTTCTGGGAGGAAATTCCGGCAATATACAGAGTTCATGAGGATCCTGACAGAGGGAAGATATCCCTTTTAAATGAATCTCTGATAAAGTTCGGATATTTCTTAAAGAACCTTGATGAAATGCATCCTGGAAAATTTCAGGCAATCATTGAAAAGACGACAGGGCTGCCTGAAGGCTACCTGATACATAAACTTATACTGAGGGCAATGCAGCGGGCAAGGTATGCAAATAAGAATCTGGGACATTTCGGGCTGGCTTCAAAGTATTACCTGCACTTTACTTCACCTATAAGAAGATATTCAGACCTGGTTGTACATAGGATGCTGGGAAGGTCGCTGGAAAAATTCATGAAGGATAAGGAAAAATCCAAATATTCATCTGAATTTGAAGTGATAGCGGCGGCTGTATCCAAGACGGAAAGAACAGCAGATAAACTGGAGGAGGATAGTGTAAAGATTAAGCTGATTGAGTATATGCAGGATAAGATAGGGAAAGTGTATATAGCAAGGCTTAGTGGAATGAACAGGAATAAAATATTTATGGAACTGGAAAATCATATAGAAGTAGTCTATAATGTAAATACTGCAAAAGATAATTTTATCTATGATGAGGAAAACTTTAAAATTATAAACAAGAAGACAAATGAAGCCTATACAATGGGCAATACCCTGAAAGTCATGGTTACGGGGGCTTCCTACAGCAAGATGGAAATAGAGGTAGTTCCCTATGTTGAAAATAGTGGGGATATGCAGGAGGATACAGAGGAAGATGAAATAATATAAAGAAATAATATAAACAGGATACTATAAAATCAAGAAAGGAGGGAAAATGCCAGTATTAGCTAGAAATAAGAAGGCATTTCATGACTATTTCATAGAAGATAGGCTTGAAGCGGGAATAGAGCTTGTAGGAACTGAAGTAAAATCTGTTAAGGCAGGAAAGGTAAGCCTCAAGGAAAGTTTCATAAGAATTATAAAGAATGAAGTCTTTATAATGAATATGCACATTACCCCATATGAATTCGGGAATATTAACAATTTACCTGAAACAAGGGTAAGGAAACTGCTTCTTAACAGGAAAGAAATAGAGAAATGGGCTGCTAAAATGAAGGAACAGGGATATACGGTAATGCCTCTGTCAATTTACACTAAGCAGAGGCTGGTAAAGATGGAGATAGGACTTGCTAGAGGTAAAAAGCTTCATGATAAGAGGGAAACATTGAAAAGGAAAGATCAGGAAAGGGATATGAATAAAATACGTAAAGATTTTTCTAGAGAATAAAAATAAAATAATTTGTGTTTCATAATAATTGACTTTCAAATTAAAAAAATGTACAATATAGTAAATTAATTTAAGGAGGTCAACATGATTATGGGAAGGCATTTAGGGAAAAAAATTCTTCTGGCAGCAGGAGCTATACTGATAGGGTTAAACCTGTTTGGAGGGGAAACTAAGGAATATCCTAAGGATGGAAAAGGAGATAGGATTTTAGGTTATAAAAAGCTGGAAAACTCATTTGGAATTACTTCATCACATGAAGGGAATACGGTATATGTAAATGGTGGAGGAGCCCCTCTTGAACGTGTTTTTGGAGCGACAGAAGATGAGAAAGTAAAGGCTGAAGTCATGAAAAACAATAAAGTGATTGTTGACGGAGGATATCTGGCTTCAAACGGATACTGGGAAGAAAAAGGAAGCAAAGAAATACGTGGAGGAAGTGTCTATGGTGCGGCAGGCCAGGCATCAGATGTAAGGGAAAATACAGTTATTATAAAAGGGAAGTCAACTGTTGAAGGAAACGTATATGGAGGATACAGCCACAGGGGATCGGCAGTTAATAACAGGGTAATAATAGAAGGTACTCCCCAGTTTGGCGTAGAGACTGTACTTTTTGGAGGAAGAGGTAGCCGTAATACTGCCCTGAAGGAAGATAAGATTACTCCTGCACCAATTGATGTGGTAACAGGAAATACACTTGAAATAAAGACTAAAAATGTAAAAGTGAAAGATATAAAGAATTTTGAAAATATTGTATTTGACATAAATGCAGGAAATCTAAAATCAAAGGACAGGGTACTGATACTGACAAATGCTACAGGAGTAGAACTGGAAAAACCTGAAACAGTGAAAATTTCTTCAAAGCTTACTGATCTTCCTGAATCTGAAAAGGAAAGAATATTAAAGGAAAAAAATAAGGAAATTTCATTAAAAATAGATGTAGCTGTTCAGAATGTTCCTAAGAAGAATATAAAAGATACAAGAATTATCCTGATTAACGCTGAAAATGGACTTAGTTTAAGCAGACTTCCTGAAAATATAAACAGAAAGGAAAAAGGATATTCCTATCAGGTAAAGTTTGAGAAGGATGGAAAGAACTTATATGCTGTAATCAGTGTACAGGTAAAGTAAAGTGTACATAGGAAAGGATTATAGATAGAAAAATATAGATTAAAAACTGTAGGACTGGTTTTGCCAGTCTTCTTTTTATTTTTTAAGACATCCCTGTTTAAGATAATCCCGTAAATTTAATTGAATATCAGCAGTTCCGATGTATTTTGAAATTTCTTTTTGAAAAATTATAATAAAAAATGACAAAATAGAAAAAATAATGTATAATGTATATAGTTTTTATATATTTTAAAATTTAGTAATAGGTTTTAAAAATTTGTATGGTCAATAAAAGGAAGGAAATAAGATGAATAAAAAAGTTAAAGGGGCTGTCTTATTTGTTGCGGGGCTAGTTCTGGTGTATCTGCTGATAATCAGGAAAAGGATAGAAGCTGGAGGTAGTTCTGAAGGGAATTTTGCATTTTTCTTTTTGAATTTTTTCACTTTGTTCTTTGGGGGTATGGCGTGGTATATTGCTATTATCTTTATGATAGTGGGAGCAGTTATATTCTTAAAGAAGAATGTGAAAATAAACAGGGCTAAAGTTCTGGCATTGACAGTCTGTTTTCTGGCAGGGTCACTGCTTCTTATAAACAGGTCTGTAAAGTCACCTTTACCTGCTTCCTTTACAGAAGCGGGAAGTGTACTTCTGGAGCTTGGATTCAATGGGAAAAGTGGCGGGCTTGCAGGAGGGCTGCTTTCAATGCCGCTGTATAAAGTCATGGATAAGGGTATTGTCGGTGTAATATTGATGATAATAATAGGAATATGTCTCCTGTATGTACTGAAATCCCCTCTGGAATATCTTTATGAAACATTGAAGGGGTTGAGGAAATATTACACTAGTGATGAGTATAAGGAAAAGGCAAAGCTTCTGAAGGCAAAGAAAATGTCTGAAAAACTTAAAAAGACAGATTACAGGAAATATCAGAAGGAAGAGCTGAAGAAAAGAATTATAGAATCAAGGAATCAGAAATTAAGCTTTGAACTGTCCAAGAAACCGAAGGAAAATTTCCTGGATAAGACAGAAGTCTATTCTGAAGAAGAATTAAAGGAAAAGAAAAAGGAATGGGCGGAATTTTCTGAAAATATGAACGAGAAAAGACAGAGCTCAGTAGAAGAAAAGGAAACAGAAAAGAAAAAAGCAGAAGAGGAAGCTGCTAAAGAAGAAAATAATAAAGAAAAAGAAGAAAATGGTAAAGGACAGCTGAAGTCTGAACATAAGGAAGATTCAGAGAAAGTAAGTATATCTGAGTCAGAAGGGCAGGCAGCTGAAGAAAAAAAAGAAGACAGGAAGGAAACCGGAACCATAGAAACAGTTACCGGAACAGAATCAGAAAAACATGATTCAGTGCCGCCCACAGAGAAAAATGAAGTTATGGAAAAACAGGAAGAAACTGTGAGGGAACCATTGCAGGAAATTACGGAAATTCCTAAAATAGAAGTGTTTGAAGATTTGGAGGCAATTGAGAAGGAGAGGAAGCTGGAAGAGAGCATAAGAAATACTGAAAATGCGGCATTAAATCCGAACTCGGGATATAATGAGCTTATAAAAAAATCTATTGAGGAAATATTTAAGATAAAGCCGATGGATCTGGAAAAGAAATTTGAAATAGAAAAAAATATCATTGACAATGTCAGTCATCTGGAAAACGTACTGAAGCAGTTCGGAATAGATGCAAAGGTAGTGAATTATGAATACGGACCGACTATAACCAGGTATGAGATAACTATACCTGCAGGAGTGAAAGTGAGCAAGGTTACTTCCCTTTCAGATGATATTGCAATGAACCTGGCTGCAGAAAGTATAAGGATAGAAGCCCCTATTCCTGGAAAGAATACAATAGGAATAGAAACTCCTAATAAAATAAAAGAACCTGTCTATTTTTCAAATATAATTCAGAATGAAGAGCTTGAGAAAGGTGAACTTAATGTAATATTAGGGAAAGATATAGTGGGCAGGGACAAGATAATAGATATTGCAAAAATGCCTCATCTGCTTATAGCCGGGCAGACTGGATCAGGAAAATCAGTTGCTGTAAACACTCTGATTTCCACTTTGATATCAAAGAAATCAGAAAAAGAAGTGAGGTTTATCATGATAGACCCTAAGATGGTTGAGCTTGTTCCTTATAATGATATCCCTCATCTGCTTATACCGGTCATTATTGATCCGCAGCAGGCTGCAATAGCTTTAAAATGGGCAGTTAATGAAATGGAAAACAGATACAAGCAGCTAATGGAGAATGGAGTAAGGAACATAAAAGGGTATAACTCGCTGAAATATGTTGAAAAGATGCCTTATATTGTTATAATAATAGACGAGCTGGCTGACCTGATGATGGTAGCTTCGGGAAGTGTAGAAGAATCCATTGCAAGGATTGCACAGAAAGCCAGAGCGGTAGGAATACATCTGGTTGTAGCTACCCAGAGACCGTCTACAGATGTTATAACAGGAATGATAAAGGCTAACCTGCCAAGCAGAATTTCCTTTGCCTTGAGATCCCAGATAGATTCAAGGACAATACTGGATTCTGCAGGAGCAGAAAAGCTTCTTGGACAGGGAGATATGCTTCTTCTTGAAAACGGGTCTTCAAAACTTGAAAGAATACAGGGTGCATTCATATCAGATGATGAAGTGATGCATCTTACTTCAACGTTGAAGAAGAACAGGAAGGCTTCCTACAGGAATGAGATACTGTCAGAGACAATGGAAGAAAACAGGGATACGGATCCTTACTTTGAAAATGCTATAGAAGTGATAAAGCAGGAAAAGAAGGTTTCCATATCATTGCTTCAGAGGGAACTGCGTATAGGATTCAACAGAGCTTCAAGAATTTATGACCAGCTGAAGGAAAAAGGGATTATCAGCTATGATAATCAGATACTGATAGATGATGATCTGGAAAATGAAATAAAAAAATAAAAAACAAAACTATAAAGGAGACTATTAAAATGAAATTTTTCAATTTTTTCAAAATCAATAATAAGCCTACAAGAGATGTAGCAATAGATTTGGGAACGGCTAATACTGTAGTATATGTAAAAGGAGAGGGAATCCTGATAGACGAACCTACATATGTTGCTCTGAATATAAAGACAGAAGAAGTAGAGTATATCGGAGAAAAGGCAAAGGAGATAATAGGAAGGACAGCAAAGCATACGGAAATTATAAGACCTTTAAAAAATGGGGTTATTTCTGACTATGAAATAACTGAAAAAATGCTGGAGAACTTCCTGAAGAGAATAAGAAAAGATAAGTTCCAGAGCTCAAGAGTCATAATCTGTGTACCAAGCGGAGTAACTCAGGTTGAAAGAAGAGCAGTAGTTGAAGTCGTGAAGGAAGCGGGAGCTAAGGAAGTCTATCTGATAGAGGAACCTATTGCAGCAGCAATAGGAGCCGGAATAGACCTGTTCCAGCCAAAAGGACATTTAATAGTTGATATAGGAGGAGGAACTACTGAAATTGCATTTATTGTGTCAGGAGGGGCTGCTGTATCAAAATCTGTAAAGATAGCAGGAGACCATTTAAATGAGGATATAATGGAGCATGTTAAGGACAAGCATAACCTGCTAATAGGAGAAAGAACGGCAGAAGAGCTGAAAATGAATACAATAAGCCTTTCCAACAAGGAGGCTAAATATGAAATAAGAGGAAGGGAACTTGGAGTAGGGCTTCCTAAAAGTATTCAGATTGTAGCAGAGGAAATAGACGGGGCAATTGACAGGAACATAGACCTCATAATTGATGAAATTAAGCTGACTATGGAAGAAATAGAACCTGAAGTTGCAGCAGATATATATGAAACTGGTATATATCTTTCAGGTGGTGGAGCAGGAATACGTATATTGAAGGAAAAGATTGAAAAGGAACTGAAGCTGAAGGTAAGTGTAAGTGATGATCCAATTCATGCTGTTGTAAACGGAATTGCAAAAGTTCTGGATGACTTCAGCCTATATAAAAATATTATAATTTCTCCTAGTACAGATTATTAGTAGACAGGGTGAACTCTAACTTAGGGAGACGAAATGGGAAATATTATGGAAAATATGGAAGAAAGGATGGAAAGTATAGTGTTTCTTTCACAGGAACTTCTGAAGGTGGAAGAACTGGCAAAATTTTATAATCTTACTTTAGATGAAACGGAAGAAATACTTTCCAGCCTGAAGGAAAAAAGAAAGGACAGCGGTGTAAATCTCAGAATAGAAAATGGGATTGTATCACTTGTTTCTAATCCTTCATATGGAGAGGATGTAAAAAAATTTTTTAATCCGGAAGTGAAAATAAAGAAACTTACAAGAGCTACAATGGAGACATTAGCTATTATTGCCTACAAGGGACCGATAACTAAAGGGGAAATTGAACAGATAAAGGGCGTGAGTGTTGAAAAGACTATGGCGAATCTGATGGAAAAGAACCTGATTTATATTTCAGGGAAAAAAAAGTCTATAGGAACACCTAATCTGTATGAGGTTACGGAGGACTTCTACAGCTACCTGGATATAATTGAAAAGTCACAGCTTCCGGGATACGAACAGTACGAAAAGATAGAACTGCTTTACAAGGAAGAAAATGAAGAAGGACAGGATCAGACTGAAGAAAAGCTGGAAGAGGGTCATCTGGAAAATGTGAAAGAAATAGAGGTAAAAAATGAGACTGAATAAATTTATAGCTGATTCCGGGAGATGTTCCAGGAGAAAGGCAGATGAACTGATAAAAGAGGGGAGAGTCACAGTCAATAAGCAGGAAGCTATACTGGGTATGGAAGTTTCTGATAAAGATGTCGTGAGAATTGACGGTGAAAGAATAAAGCTTGATACTGTGCATGAATATTATATGCTATATAAGCCGAAGAGGGTCATCTGTTCTAATGATGATAAGCTTGGAAGAAAGCTTGCCATAGACTATATTAAGTCTAAGAAAAGGCTTTTTACTTATGGAAGGCTGGATTTTATGACAGAAGGTCTTATCATTATAAGTAATGACGGTGAGATTTATAATCATGTTATGCATCCGAGGAAGAAACTTTATAAGAGCTATATAGTAAAACTGAGCAGAGAAATAGAAGAAAAGGATATGGAAGCTTTGAAGTACGGGGTAGTCGTAGAAGGGAAAAGGACAGCTCCTGCAAAAGTAAAGAAAATAGACAAGAAGGAAATAAGGATTGCTATTTTTGAGGGAAGAAACAGGCAAATCAGGAAAATGATGGAAACATTGGGATATAATGTAGATTCTCTAAAAAGAGTTAAAATAGGAGAGCTTTCTCTTGGACGTTTACAGCCCGGAGAATACAGACCACTAACAGAAGAAGAAATAGAATATCTGAAAAATCTGTAAATTCATTAGTGTTAAACAGCTATTATAAAAGAAATTTTGGAGAAGATAAATGGCAGAAAAAAAAGTTATATTTCTAATAGATTTTGATATAACAATAAGTAAAAGGGATTCAACAGATGTCCTGCTGGAAAATCATAATCCCGAATATAAGCAGATAATAAGAGAAAAATATAGGAATAAGGAAATAACCATGAGGGAATTCATAAAATTCGGACTGGAATCCCTTAAGATTACAAAAGAAGAATACATAAGGACTTTAAGTGAAAATGTAACAATAGACACCACTTTTATTGACTTTATTAAAAGCGGGATGGAATTTAGAATAGTGAGTGCAGGAACGAGGCTTAATATACAAGGCTCGCTTTTAAAGTATAATATAAATCTGAAAGATGAGGATATTGTATCAAATGATATATCGTTTGAAGGAGATAAAATAACAATCTCGAATCCCTTCTTAGATGCAGAGCAGTATTATGGAGTCGATAAGAAGGAAATAGTAAGGAGCTATCAGGAAAAAGGATATAAGGTGTATTTTGTAGGAGACGGGCCTTCTGATTACAGGGCTATAGAAACTGCTGATTTTTCCTTTATAAGGAAAGGCACAAGGGCAATAAAATTCTGTGAGGAAAATAATATAGACTTTTTTGAATTTGATGATTTTAATGAGATATTGGGGTATATCAAGATTAGAAAAGACTAATTGGAAGTAAAGAGGTTGAGATGAAAAAATTTAATATACTTATTGAGGAACATATTGTTGAAAAGTTTGAAATTGAAGCAGAAAATATGGAAGAAGCATTTAAAATTGCAGAAAAGAAATACTATAATGGAGAATTTGTACTTGAGCCAGGTAATGTTTCCTATAAACTTATGTCTGGGGAAACAGCGGATGGAGAAGAAAGTACAGAATGGGTTGAATTTTAAAGTTTTTTAAGGAGTTGATTTTTATTTTTTTACCTTATGATGAAACTGACTCAAATGATATTGAAAGATATGCAAGAAAGCTGATAGGGAAAACTTTTAATGATGTCTTAGAGGAATATTTTAAAGATGACAAAATTAATTTAGAAGAAGCAGTTGTTAAAAACAAAGGAAAATTAGGAAACCTGCTAGAAGAATATTATTTTTATTACAAACCTAACAGTAATTCTGATGCTGATTTTTCAAAAGCAGGAACAGAGCTTAAAGTAACCCCTTATTTAAAAAAAGAAAATGGGAAGTTAAAAGCTAAAGAACGGCTTGTGATAGGGATGATTCCCAATAATAAACCTCTTGAAGAAAAATTTGAAAATTCATATGTGATAAAAAAATTAAGATTACTTTTATTAATACTTTATTGTTATGAAAAAGACAAGAAAAAGTTGGATTATAGTATTGACTATGTTAAGTTATTTTCAATATTAGGAGAAAACTGTAAAAAAGATTTAGAAATAATAAAAAATGATTATAAAATAATAGTTAATAAGATAATTTCTGGAAACGCTCATAAATTATCAGAAGGGGATACTAATTATTTAGGAGCATGTACAAAAGGCTCGACAGCAGAAAAAAGTTTACAGAGACAGTATTATAGCGATATATTGGCAAAGAGAAGAGCATTCTCGTTAAAACAGTCATATATGTCATATGTGATAAATACATATATTGCAGGAAATACAGCAACTTATGATTCAATCATAAAAAAAGATTCTAAGTCTGATTTTGAGGATACAGTATTAAAAAAAATAGAAAAATATAAAGGATATACAGTAGATGAATTATGTAAAAAATACGGTATTAAAATTGATTCAAAACAGGTGAATAATATTTTAATCTGCAGAATGTTAGATGTAAAAACTGAAAATGCTGAAGAATTTGAAAAAGCTAATATAAAAATAAAGACTATAAGAATTGAAAAAAATAATAAATCAAGAGAAAGTATGTCCTTTTCTACCATAAAAATTAAAGATTTTGTAAAAGAAGAATTTGAACATTCTGAAATTTACAAATATTTTTCAGAAACCAAATTCTTATTTGTAATATTTAAAAAAAATAAAAATAAAAAATATGAATTAACGGGAGCAAAATTTTGGAATATGCCGATAGATGAATTAGAAGATGTGGGGAAAAAAGAATGGACAGCCTATCAGAATAAATTTAAAGAGGGGGTAAATTTTGAAATAAGAAGGCAAAATAACGGGAAAATAGTAATTAAAAATGATTTGCCAAAAAAAGGAAAGAAAGGGACAAAAATTTTTCATTTAAGACCACGTGCTGATAAATCTAAATATATTATAAATGGTATAGAGTATGGGAGGGGAAGGAATAGCGATATGGATGAGCTTCCAAACGGGGATAAAATGACGAAACAATGTTTCTGGCTAAATAATGAATATGTTGTAAAAATTATAGAAGATATTTTAGAAGGAGAAAATAAATGAAATTAACAGTTGCAGAACTTTTTGCAGGTGTTGGTGGTTTTAGGGTGGGGTTAAATAAGATAAAAGAATTTGATGAAAAGACGGAATTGGCAAAAGAAGATAAAATTTGGGATTTCGTCTGGGCTAATCAGTTTGAACCTTCAACAAAGATCCAACACGCATTTGACTGCTATACAAGGCGATTTGGAAGTGAAAATAATTCAAATGAAGACATAAACAAAGTTGATAAAAAATTAATACCTGATCATACATTATTGGTCGGAGGTTTTCCTTGTCAAGATTATTCTGTTGCAAGAAGTTTAAACGGTGAAAAAGGAATTGAAGGAAAGAAAGGTGTCCTGTTTTGGGATATAAAAGATGTACTAACTGAGAAAATGACACCATTTGTACTATTAGAAAATGTAGACAGACTTTTAAAGTCTCCATCTAGTAAAAAAGGAAGAGATTTTGCTGTCATGCTAAGAACATTTGATGATATGGGGTATTATGTCCAATGGAGAGTTGTTAATGCAGGAGATTATGGGATGCCTCAAAAAAGAAGAAGGGTATTTATCTTTGCTTTTAAAAAAGATAGTAAATATGGGAAAAAAATATTAAATAATAGGGAAAATATATTTGATAAAGAATTTCCTGTCATTTTAAGAAATGAAAAAGAAATTAATTTAATGAAATATGAAGACATTATAGATATAAGCAATAACTATGACAATGGAAAATTTTTTGAAAGCGGAATAATGATAGATGGGATTGTCTATCATAGTGAGATTGAAATTATAAAGGAAAAGGTATATCCTTTGAGAAAAATTATAGAAAAATCTAAAAGATATAATAATATCAATCTGGAAGAATATTTTGTCAAAGATGAAAAGCTGGAAAAATGGAAATACTTAAAAGGGAAAAAAAAGATAGAAAGAAAAACAAAGTCTGGTCACAAATATATTTATAGTGAAGGAAATATGTCCTTTCCTGAAAATATTGAAGAGCCGGCGAGGACAATGTTAACAAGTGAAGGAACAATTAACAGGTCATCTCACATAATTTATGACGATGGCAATGAGAATTACCGGATACTGACAGAAATTGAATGTGAAATGATTCAAATGTTTCCACCAAATTGGACAGATACAATGCCAAAAAGAAACAGATATTTTATGATGGGAAATGCTTTAGTAACAGGGATTATTTCAAGAATTGAACCGGCTTTAAGAGAAATAATAGAGAATGAATGAAGCATTATAGCTAATAAATATAAAATAAAAATAATGGAAAAGGACTTAATCTGAAAAATAAAGGAGGAAAAATGCTAACTAGAGAAGATGTATTAAAAATAGCTACACTTTCAAAGCTGGAATTTTCTGAAAGTGAAATTGAAAAATTTAGAGTAGATTTAAATAAAATATTTGATTATATGGAAGAGTTAAACGGAGTTGATACAAATGATGTTGTCCCTTTGTTTAATGTCTTGGATTTAAAGGATAAATTGAGAAAAGACGATATAAAAAATGCAGAAATAAAAAAGGAAATATTGAAAAATGCACCAAATAGCGATGAAGAGTTTATTATCGTTCCGAAAGTTGTTGGAGAAAATGCGGATAATTAAGATTTCTTAGATTTTTAAGTTTTGTATGATTGGTATGGAGGACATTATGAAAATAAAAGGCATTTTATTTGATTTTAATGGAACAATGCTTTTTGACAGTGAACTTCAGGAAAAAGCATGGGAAGGTTTTCTTAGAAGTAAGTTAAATAAAGATATTTCAAATGAAGAAATTGCAGAACA
>JBHACQ010000022.1:0-3113 GCA_041854625.1 Leptotrichia sp.
ATGTCTTTATAAACCTCATAAAGACTGACAACATGCTAATAAAATATTTAAATAGAAGCCTTTCAGACTATAATCTGAACATGACTGACTTTTCTGTCCTTGACCTTCTTTTCCAGAAAGGAGAGCAGACTATACAGAAAATTGCAGAAAAGGTAATGATTACAAGCGGAAGTATTACATATGTAATTAATAAGCTTGAAAAAATGGAACTGGTATTCAGAAGGAAAGATAAAGATGACAGCCGGATAAGCTACATAAGGCTGACTTCCCATGGAAAGGAAATCCTCATAAGTATCCTTCCTCTTCAGATGGAAAAAATAAACGAAGTGTTTTCTGAATTATCTGAAACTGACCTGGTTTTCTTAAATAATATCCTAAAAAAAATTAATATTCCTGTTTAATAATTGCTTTTTTTCATCAAAAGGTATAGAATAAATAAAAAACGTACTATCCCATAATCATCATGTGATATCATACAAAGGGATTTTTACTGAAAGGAATAAAATGAATAACTCTAAAAATATAATACATCATAAGAAAGGACTTGAAAAAAATACTACTAAAGGAGAAGAAATTGCAAACTTTGTAAGCCATACAGTAGGTGCAGGACTTTCCATACTTGGATTCATACTGCTTATAATAAGGGCAAGCTGGGTAAATAACGTAGCAGCTATAATTTCCTTCATGATTTTTGGATTAGGACTTATGACCCTTTATACAATGTCTTCCGTCTATCATGGATTAAAACCTGGAACTGCTAAGATGGTATTTGAGATACTAGATCATTCTGCCATATACATACTGATTGCTGCAACTTATACTCCATTCCTTATACTGGTGGTAAAATCTCCTGCAGGAATGATTATATTCTGGATTCAGTGGATCATATGTATCATAGGAATTACCTTTAAAGCTTTCTTTACAGGGAAATTCAGGCTATTTTCCACACTTCTTTATCTATTTATGGGATGGATGATAGTCTTTTCATGGGGAGAACTGAAGTCTGGAATCAATACTGTTTCCCTCTATTTCCTGATAGCTGGTGGAATACTTTATTCTCTTGGAACAGTATTCTATATGTGGAAAATCTGTAAGTTTAACCATATGATATGGCATCTGTTTGTACTTTTCGGAAGCATCTCCCATTTTTTTGCAGTATTCTTCCTTGTATAGCAGACTGCTATCAGATGACTGGAAATAAAGATTTTTACCTTAAAATTATAGATAGGAAAAATTAATGCCAGAAATCATATTGCTTAGCTTTATGACTCCTGGCAGTTTTTTATTTTTCCCCTGCTTAAAATCCTGTATGGATTTTTTATTTAATTCCGGCTATCTGAAAATTTTCCTTCTGTTGGAAAAATAGAAAGGTATTGCCATAAATACTGTTCCTCCTACTATATTTCCTAGCGTTACAAAAAACAGGTTATATGCTATTCCTGATACGGGTACTGCAAAACCTGCGAATTTTGCAGCTGTCAAATATAGCATATTGGCAATGCAGTGATCATATCCCAGTATTGTAAACAGCATAATTGAAAACCATGCTGCGAATACTTTTCCTGCTGCATCTTTAGCAGCGTATGCCATTAATACTCCTCCACATACAAGTACATTGCACAGTATCCCCTTCAGGAAGAGGTGATGGGCAGGTGCCTGAATCTTGTAAATGGCCAGTTTTTCAAGAAAGGATAAGGCATCACTGTTAAAATTATGTGTCAATATTGTAATGAAAGATACAAATGTGACACCTATAAAATTAGAAGTATATACCGTTATCCAGTTTTTCAGAAGCTTCTTTAAAGGCATACGCTTAGATATAACTGCAACAACCAGCATACAGTTACTTGTAAAAAGTTCAACACCTAGCAGCAGTACCATCATCAGCCCTACAGGGAATACCGCTCCTGCTATAAGTTTTCCAAGCCCGGGATTTTTAGCTGCTACAGCTGAAGAAGCTATTATACTTCCGACTGCACCGAAGGCTATGAACATTCCTGACATAAATCCTAAGACTTCCAGTTTCTTAAAGCTCTTGTTACCTTTTTCAGTGGACACATCTATGAGGTAGTCCAGTACTTCACTCGGGGTTTTCATGTTTTATTACTCTCCTTATAAATTGTTAAATGTTTCTGTAATTCCATCGTATCAGTACTTTATTATACCTCAAAATACCAATATTTCAAATATTATTTTCACGCCTCTTCCATACCTTTCGGCATTTCCCCCTTTCTTGCTCCTCTTCCATATTTCCTTGCCGCATATATAAATGCATCTATATTAGCTTCCGGTGTCCCTATCGGCAGCTGGCATCCAGTCGCCAGAATAAATCCTTTCGGACTGTCTGCACATTTTCCAATGCAGTCTATACAGGATTCTATTACATCGTCAATAGTCCCATATAGCATTACATCTACTGGAGGAACATTTCCGGCTATCTGCATCCTGTCTCCAACTACTTCCTTAATTTCCCGTAAATCTTCACAGTTATCCACACTAAAGAATGAAAGCCCTGCATCTGCCAGATCACTCCATATCTTACTTGTTTTCCCACATATATGTGAACCCGGTTTTCTTCCCATTATTTTTTCTGTCCCTTCTATCAGTTTCTTTATATATGGTAATGAAAACTCATCAAACTGTGTCTTGCTTATTACATTCATACATGTTACAGGATCTGAGAAGCTTGTCCCCACCGGACCCAGTTCCTCCTTAAAGACTTCAAACCACCTCAATGTATTTCTAGTACAGAATTCCAGAAGCTCATGTAATTCTTTCTGATTTTTTCTAGTATCTTTCAGGACCAGTTCAATAGGTCTTATTGCCACAGCAGTAGATATAGGTCCTGCCGCCCTTGTAGTTATATTCATATCCGGGAACTTATCTTTAAGTCTTTTGGCAGTTTCCAGAATAGATGACAGACCCTTATCCTTTCTAGGGTCAATTTCCTTCAATGAACCCATGTCCCTGTAATCTTTAAGTATATGTTCTTCCACATAATCAATCCCGTTTTCAGGAAAATAAAGCTTAGAACCTGCTGCTGCTCCTAAAGCTCTTAAACTAAGACCGATTGACATGCTGTCTATTCCAAATCTGCTCCGCATCTCTTCAAT
>JBHACQ010000023.1:0-3582 GCA_041854625.1 Leptotrichia sp.
GACTACCGTTCACCAGAAGAATACCATTTTGATGATTCGATAGCATAAAAAATTAAAGGCAGAAAAATCTCTGCCTCTAAAAACACTTTATTTTTATATTATTTTTACTTTTTGTTGCACTTGACTTGACAATACACCATTCTATTTTCCGAGACTGTCTGCTACAAGTATTGCAGAATATACGTCATCTGCCGTAACTTTAAAAGGCATGTTATGTATAGTTTCTCCTTCTGCCGTACTTGCTTCTGCAACTTTATAGAGCCTTTCCCTTGAAACGGAGCTTAATCCCAGATCGCTAAGATTAGTAGGAAGCCCTACACTCTTACAGAAAGCTATGATTTCCTCTATTTCTTCCAGGGGTCTGTTTTCGAGAACCATCTGAGTAATAGTACCAAAGGCAACTTTTTCTCCATGGTACATGTGGTGCCCCTCTTCAAGTATAGTAAGCCCGTTATGGATGGCATGGGCTGCAGCAAGCCCTCCGCTTTCAAATCCGATTCCGCTCAGGTACGTATTTGCTTCGATGATATTTTCCACTGCTTTGGAAGAAATTCTGTTTTCTACAGCTATCTTTGCTTTCAGTCCGTCTTCAAGGAGAGTATCAAGGCATAGTTCTGCCAGAGTCAGGGCAGCCTTTGTGGAATTTCCTCCTGCAATGGATACTGCATTTGAGTCAAAGCATGCCTTCGCCTCGAAATATGTGGACAATGCATCCCCGATTCCGGCAACAAGCAGTCTTACAGGAGCATTTACTATGACGGTTGTGTCCATTACTACCATGTCAGGATTTGATTTCAGGAAGAGATACTTCTCGAATTCCCCTTCCGGAGTGTAGATGACAGACAAGGCACTGCATGGGGCATCAGTTGAAGCAATGGTAGGAACGATAATGATAGGAATATTTTCATAATATGCCACAGCCTTTCCTGCATCCAGTGTCTTACCTCCACCTACTGCAATAAGGACATCATAGCCCTTCTCCTTCAGAATGGAAATATTTCTTTCTATTTCCTGCTGTGAACATTCTCCAGAAAATACTTCCATATGATATGATATGTTTTCCTTTTCAAAACTTTCTGTAATCTTATTTCCCAGATTATCAAAAATGAACCTGTCAGCTAGTATGTATGCCCCTTTATTTCCTTTGAGGCTGTAGTAGGAAGCCAGGTTAGAAAGCTCGTCCTTTCCCTGTATATACTTTGCAGGGGCGTTGATTATCCTTCTCATAGATATTCATCTCCTTTAAATTAAATTTTTCACTATATATGTAATTACAATATCATATTCTGAAGTGTGCATGCACAGATATGAAAGCACAGCTCCAAAATATGATATCTGATATATATGACTATAATATTAATATAATAAACCTCTATTATAATAAGTCAAGTAATGTACTGTCACCGTAGACTTTTTCCCAGTCAGAATTGAAGGTGTCCATACTCCAGTCAGTATAAGGGTGATATATGAGCCTTTCAAAGACATCAGTACCTATAGTTACAGATTTTGAACCTGCCATCATAGTTTCATGTACCTGTCTTACGTTTTTGAAGGATGCCCCTAGAATTTTAGGTTCAAATATCCTCTTGTATCTGTTCATGCATTCTTCATCGGTCTTTTTCGTCATCTGAAGGATCCTGTAGGCATCCCTCACTATTTCTACTCCGCTTTCTCCTATATTATCTGACCTGTTTATATAGGGAGCCATGTATTCTGCCCCTGCTTCGGCTGCCATGACTATCTGCTGGGCAGAAAGGATTCCTGTGGCAGTTATCTTATGCCCGTCCCTTGATAAAATCTTCATAGCCTTAATCCCTTCAGGAGTAACAGGTATCTTAGTGTAGAAGTTGTCACCGAAAGTGTCCCTTAACAGGTTAACTTCCCTGATAATAATATCTGCAGTGGAACCTACAGCCTGTCCGTGTACAATCTTATCCTTTCCGATAATCTTGAATATATCTGTTATGATTTCCTTAAAATCTCTTTTTTCCTTTGCTATTATTGACGGATTCGTAGTAACTCCGGCAATGGGGAAGATGTCGCTTATTCTTTTTATTTCTTCAAGATTTGCAGTATCTACAAAATATTCCATAACTTAAGTTCCTTTCCTTTTGAAAAATTTAGTTTCGATTTGTTTTGATTTTTCTTTATAACACATTCTACCATATCTTTTTGAAAAAGTCCATTTAATTTATTATAAAAAATAAAAAAATTATATTGACAAATTAAATAAAATAATGTAATATGAAATATATAGAAATTAAATGAAACAATATGAAATGAAAAAATGAAAAATAGAGAGAGATGATGACTATGGAAACTCTGGTTACCGGAATAGAAAGATGTGCTACCTTTGACGGACCTGGAATAAGGACGGTAATCTATCTTAAAGGATGTCCCCTGAGATGCCTGTGGTGCTCAAACCCTGAAACACAGCAGGTAGAAAATCAGTTTTACTGGGATTCAAGGAAATGTATAAAATGTGGAGACTGTACAAAGGTTCCTGGAAGTTCCATAACAATAGAGGATAATTTCTGGAACTATAACAGGTTTATCTGTAAGGATTATGATACCCCCTGTCTTGTATGTCCGATAGAAGGGGCATTAGAGAAAGTAGCAGAAAAGATGAGCGTAGAACAGGTGTTTAATATCGCCATGAAGGATGAGAAGTTTTATAGGAATTCAGGAGGCGGAGTTACATTAAGCGGAGGAGAAGTCCTTGTAAATAGCGGATTTGCAATAAAACTTTTTGAAAGGCTGAAAGAAGAGTATATAAATACAGCAATAGAAACGACAGGATTTGGAAGCTATAAGGAACTTGAGAAGCTGGCAAGACTTACTGATACTGTACTGTTTGACATAAAGCATATGGACAGTGAGAAGCATAAGGAATATACTGCTGTACCTAATGAGCTTATACTTGAAAATCTGGAAAGGCTGTCTACATGGCATAGGAATATAGTCATGAGATTCCCGCTAATTAAAGGGGTAAATGATGATGACAGGAATGTAGTGGCAACGGCAAGGTTCCTAAGGAAAGTAAATCTTCTGGATGTAGATGTGCTGCCTTATCATACTATGGGACTTGAAAAATATAGGAAGCTTAGAAGGCCTTACCCTATGCCTACACTGGAAAAGCATACAGAGAATGAGCTTGAACATGTGATAGAGCTTATGAAGGAGGAAGGTGTAAGGGCAAGGATAAACAGATGATAAGGGTATCAGGTAGCAAGGTCTGTACAGGTTATAATAAGGATATACTATGAAATACGGAGACAGCTATAAAGCAGGTCAGAACTTAATAATAATAAAATAAATATTAATAAAGAAAGATATGGAGGGAACTTATGAAAGAGTATGTTTTAAAAAGCGAAAGAATAAAGAAGCTGAGGGAATCTGCATTGTCAAAATTTCCCGGAGTAAGCGTAGAAAGAGGAAGGCTGCTTACAAAAGCCTACAAGGAGCATGAAGGGAAATCCAGATATATAGTCAGGGCCTATGCAGTGAAGGAAATACTGGAAAATATGACAATCTATATTAAGGATGGAGAACTTGTAGCCGGAAATCAGTCTGTAGATGAGA
>JBHACQ010000024.1:0-9003 GCA_041854625.1 Leptotrichia sp.
TAATTTCTATTTTTATGAATTAATTTCATCTAAAAATAAACTAAGCCGCTCACTTCTTTATATATTAAAAAAAATTAACCTCCGTTACAAGATAAAAATATAATAAAAGCTCCATTCTTAACATCTGGAGCTCTTATTTTCCCATATTCAGATTTTTTTCTTAACCTTTTTCACAAATATACATTTCTTCATTATTCTTATATAATCCAATAATTCAATATCTTCCTTAATCACTCTTGAAATAACATCTCTTTTATTATCTTCTCCCAGATTCTGGAGGGCTATTTCTATCTCCCCTTCATATCTTAGATATTTCCTGTTACTCAGAAGGATATCGCCTTTTCTGATAGAGCCCCTGCTCCTTTTGTGATTTTTTTCCAATATTTCATAAGTTATTCCTGATTCCTTCAGCTTTTTTAATATATATTCTGAAAATTTCCTCCTTGTTTCACCTATTCCTGCCACTGCAAACCTTACCACATATTCTGAGGAATCCTGTCTGTCAGAAAATATTTCATCCGTCAGTATGTCATCTGTATTCCTTAAAGGAATTACTCCCCTGCTTAAATATCCCATTTCATCCCATTTTTCATCACATACATCAATATCGCCTATCAGTACTATATCAGTATCCAGTGATATTAAGTCAAGGCACGAACTGAGAAATCTCCTGTCCCTGTGTTCTTCCACAGTAGGCAGTCCTTCGTATACAGGACCTCTCAGTTCATCTCCCGGAACAAATGCCATAGTCTTTATTCCATATTGCCTATATTTCATGTTCTGTTCTTTTAAGTACGTTCTGGAAATTCCTGTAAATTTTTTCGGATAAAAGTTATGCAGGCTCAGAATCTTTGAAAAATCTGCACCATTCCTTTTATAGAATTCCAATTCTTCAGATGTTACAGTACTTGCATTCAGAACAATTTTATGTAACCTGCATATCTTAAGGACTTCTTCCTTTGACAATCCGTCATCTATCCTGAAATATATATTTTCCAGATTCATATCTACGATGCCTTTCGTAGTCCTGTTTATATCAACAATCAGGTTAAGCTTTCTTTCCCTGCATATATCTGCTATATGAGCCAGTTTTTTATACTTTTCCTCTTTTTCTTCTGATATGTTCAAGGAAGTAAATACATACTTTGCTCCTGCTTTTTCAGCTTTACTTATTATACATTCTGTTTTTTCTATTTCCGTTCCCAAGTAAACTGAAAATCCCGTTTCAGCCAACATCAATATCCCCTTTCTCCATCTTTTTTTCCTTAGTTAATCTCCATATATTTCTTCTATTCTTTCATCATCTATTCCAAACAGGTAAGTCAGTACAAAACCTCCTATATATGCTCCAAGCATGGCTATTATAAAATAGAGCCATGTCCCCGGAACAACTATCAGAAGACCGAATAGTCCGGAAACTCCCTGTGTTACAGTCCCCAGATGGAAAAGAGAAGCCAGCAGTCCTCCGAATCCTGATCCGAGACATGCCGTAATAAATGGTTTCCCAAGAGGAAGTGTCACCGCATACATTAACGGCTCTCCAATACCTAAAATCCCTACCGGAAGAGCATCCCTTGTAAGTCCCTTCAGTTTCCTGCTCTTTGTCTTCAGGTATATTGCAAGTCCTGCTCCTACCTGACCTCCTCCTGCCATCATCAGTATAGGAAGCAGATAGTTTATCCCTTGAGTAGGCCCTTCAGGATTATTCAGCAGTACATGTATAGGAGTCAGAGCCTGATGAAGTCCTACTGAAACAAGGGGAAGGAATCCGGCTGCAAGTATATACCCTCCTACAATCCCCAGCTTATTATAAACAAAATCAAGTGTCTGGAATATCCCCTCCGTAACGGCAGTTCCTATAGGCTGAATTATCAGCAATGCTATAAATGCTCCTATTATCAATGTTATTAACGGAGTAAAGAATGTATCAAGCATTGCAGGCATCACTTTCCTTACGTTCCTCTCAATATATGCTATTATTATTCCCATAAATAAAGCTGCCAGTAACCCCCCTATACCCGGTGAGAAAGGCTTACCTGTCAGAGGAAGTACAATTCCTTTTTCTTCAACTTTAACTAATAACGGCAAAGCAGTATTTGATACAAATATAGAACCTATAACCCCACCCAGTATTGCAGTTCCTCCAAATTCTTTAGCAGAATTCATTCCTACGTACAGTGCCAGATATCCGAACATTACAAATCCTATGCTTCTTATAGCCGCAAACCACCATTCTCCATTAAACTGTCCTTTTGTAGTGACATTTATGATGTTTGTAAGTCCCATTATAAGACCTGCAGCTATAATACCAGGTAGTAAAGGAACGAATATATTTGCTATTTTCTGTAGAAATCTCTGTATACCTCCATTATACTTTTCCTTATTAATTTTCTTATTTTCATCTGCCAGATCCTTTACATCAGAAAATCCCAGTGAAATTCCTGATAATTTTGAAAATTCCTGACCTACCGAATTAACGGTTCCAGGTCCGAGAACAATCTGAAGCGTGTCAGCTTCAACAACATTTATGATTCCCTCTACTTTTTTCAGTTCATCCAGATTAGGATTCTCTTTTACTTTAACTCTTAGACGTGTCATACATGTAGCATTTGAAACTATGTTTTCTTTTCCTCCCAGTATATCAAAAATTTCCTTTGCAGTTTTTTTACTGTCCATATATTCTCACTCCTTTTTATATTTATTTTTTTATTTTAGTCTTTATTATTCTTTCAGCCACATAATCATAATTTCTATTTGAATAAGTAAAATATATGACATCTATCAGGTTCAGCATAGATATCCTTGAATACGTGGCTCCACTTCTCTGCAGTGATTCATGTGATGTGACAAACAGATTATATTTACATTTTTTTACTAATTCATTATTTCCATATTTAGTTACTGAAACAGTATCAATTTCCTTTTCTCTTAATATCTCCGCTACATCTATTATTTCCTTTGTAAGTCCCGAATAAGATATTAGAATTGCCAGATGGTTCTTATCACTATTTACTGCCTGAACATGCTGAAGATCTGTCTCTCCAAAAGTATTGGTTATTTTCCCTGTACGCATAAATTTATAATGGGCATCAAGGCATACAATATGTGAAGCTCCTATTCCATAGAAATCTATCACATCTCTTTCTGTTATAAGATCTGCTATCTTGTCTATCAGTTCAGGATCCTGTAACAGTTTTGTCTCTTTCAGGGAACTTATACTCAGACTGTTCAGCTTCTCTATAACTGTCTTTGTGTCATTCCCCTTATCTATATCGCTATTATCAAAAATAATTTCATCATTTTCAAGGTTCGCAGTTTCTTCCAGCATTTTCAGCTTGAATTCCTGAAATCCGCTGAATCCCAGTTTTTTACACATCCTGGTAACACCTGCGTTACTGGTATAAGTTTCCCGTGCTATTATATTTGTGTCAAGCTTCCTTATTTTCCTATAATTTTCTATCAGATATCTTGCTATATATTCTTCATTGGAAGTAAAGGACCTGTTTTCCCTAAGCTTTATCAGTATACTCATGAATTAACCCCGCTATGTTATTTCCATATTCCCTCAGGCTTTTTTCTGCCGTTTCCCTGTCTATGGACAGCAGAGCCATTACAATAGCCACTTTTACATTATTCCCAGATTTATTTAGCACATCTGAAGCCCTTTCATAAGTGCTTCCCGTAGTTTTCATTATTATCTGCTTTGCCCTTTCAACAAGTTTCTGGTTGGAAGTCTTTACATCCACCATATATCCGGAAAATACTTTCCCAAGCCTTATCATAAGTGTCGTAGAAATCATATTCAGTATCATCTTCTGTGCCGTTCCTGCCTTCATTCTTGTAGACCCTGTAACTATCTCCGGTCCTACAATAACTTCTATCGGATATCTGCTCACTGAAGACAGTTCAGAATTTTCAGAACATGCTATGCTACCTGTTACAGCTCCCACACTATTGGCATATTCTATTCCTCCAAGTACATAAGGTGTCCTTCCTGATGCTGCCAGACCTATGACAACATCATTTCCGGTCAGATTTATGTCCATAAGATCCCTCTTCCCCTGTTCCCTGTCATCTTCAGCATTTTCCTTTGCCATAAAAATTGCATCTTTACCACCTGCTATGATTCCCTGCACCTTTTCAGGGGATACTCCGTAAGTTGGTGGACATTCTGAAGCATCAAGTATTCCAAGCCTTCCTGAAGTCCCTGCCCCTATATATATTATTCTGGTATCTTCCCTGTAGTTTTCAATTATAGCATCCATAATCTTTGTAATATCTTCCAGCTTTTCTTCCACACAGAGTGCAACCTTCTTATCTTCTTCATTTATCCTCTTTAATATTTCGAAGTTGTCCTGAAGTTCAATGTCCTTACTGTTAGGATTGTTTTCTTCTGTAGAAAGCTTATTTAGATTTATCATATTTCTCACTCTCCTCTGTATTATTATAACCTGTTTTTCATATAATAGCTATTTTTTTGAAAATAATTTTCAGAAAATGAAAATTCAATACAAAAAAACTGCACTTCCCAGTGCAGTTCTAATTTTCAGCAGTCACTATTTTTCTTTTGCAACTATTTTTATTTCAACCCTTCTATTTTCAGCTCTTCCAGCTTCCGTAGAATTACTTGCTATCGGCATTCTGCTTCCATATCCTACTGAAGTGATTCTTGAACTTGATATTCCTCCAGATATTAGATATGCAGATACTGCAGATGCCCTATTTCTTGATAAAGGCTCGTTAATAGAGTCATTTCCAGTACTATCAGTATGTCCTGAAACTATTATATCTGTATCAGGATATTTTTTCAGAACTTCAACTACAGAATCCAACGGTTTTTTAAATCTTTCTTTTACAACGCTACTGTTAATATCGAAAGTTATATTTTCAGGTGCCGTCAGTTTTATTTCCCCTTCACCTGTTCTTTCTACATCAACACCTGTGCCCTTTAATTTATCTTTCAGTTCCTTTTCCTGTCTGTCAAATATATTTCCTATTGCTGCTCCTATTGCTGCCCCTCCTGCTGTACCTATTACAGTACCTTTTGTATCCTTTCCTATTATCTGTCCTATTGCTGCTCCTGCTGCTGCTCCAATTCCGGCACCAATTCCAGTCTTGCTTATTTTCTTAGTACCATCTGCCGCTGTAGTACATGAAACTGCCAATATTACAGATAACATTAATACTGCTAATATTTTTTTCATTGTTGTATCCTCCTAATTTTTATCATACTTAATTTGAATGAAGTATACTCTATCAATTTATTTATTCTGTTTGATTTAACTGTGAAAAGAATTTGTTGTATAATTGATGCCGTAAATGATATAATCTCTTGAAAATAATATTTTACATGTTTAAGGAGTTTTTATGAAAATATATATATCCCCTCTGGCAGGAATTACAGATTATGCTTACAGAAAAATAATTGAAAAGTTTTCTCCTGACCTTCTTTTTACAGAAATGGTCAATGCCAGACTTCTCTCAGAAAATGACAGTACTACTGAAAATGAGCTTCTAAAATGTGACAGTAAATCCATTACAGGAGTCCAGATTTTTGGAAATCATAAACCTGATATTATCAGTTCCTTCCTGAAACTGGAAGAGATGGGATTTGACAGGATTAACCTGAATATGGGATGTCCACAGCCTAAAATCGTAAAAAACGGAGCAGGAGCTGCCCTACTTCCTGAAACTGAGTTTATTAGAGAATTACTTTATGAACTGAAAGCAAGACTTCAGAACAGGACTAAAATTTCTATAAAAATCCGTATAGGATATAAGGATTTCTCCCAGCCTGAAATTTATCTGAAACTTGCAGACAGCCTCAGACTTGACTTTATATGTGTCCACGGAAGAAACCAGGAACAGATGTACAGTGGAGCTGCTGACTGGAAAATTATAAAAGAATTAAGTTCCTTGAAGAGGAATATTGATTTTATCGGAAATGGAGATTTGATATACGCCGAAAGCATTCCTGATATTATCAGTGGTTCCAGTATTGACGGCATCATGCTTGCAAGGGGAATTATAGGAAATCCATGGCTTATACCCCAAGTGAAAGAAATTCTTTCTACAGGGAAGATATCTACATTTCCTTCCTTCAGGGAAATACGTGATACCCTTATGGAACATCTTTATCTCCTTTCTGAAAGTAAAGGGGAATTTACTGCATCAATGGAAATAAACAAGTTTATTAAACCCTATTTTAAAAATTTCCACATGGATGACATAGATAGGATTCTATCTGAAATTATCATGGAAAAGAATTTTAAAAGTAAAATGAAGTCCATTTCACAATTATAAAAATAGAACAGCTGACTTGCAACAGGAACTCCTGTATTAAGTCAGCTATTTTCTATTTTATGTTAAAGACTGCTTTTGATCCGTCTATCCAAAATAAAGCGGTGCTCCCGGCCCTATAGGAAGCTTGAATACTATCCAAAGTACAAGCAGCAATGTCCAGCCAAGCAGGAACAGTATAGAATAAGGAAGCATTATAGATATTAAAGTTCCTATTTTTATATCTTCGTCATACTGTTTTGCAAAAGCTATAATTAATGCAAAATATGTCATTAACGGTGTTATAATATTTGTACTGGAATCCCCTACCCTATATGCCAGCTGAGTTAATTCCGGTGAATATCCCAGCCTCATAAACATAGGAATAAATATCGGTGCCATTATAGACCATTTTGCTGATGCTGAACCTATAAATAGATTTATAAATGCTGATACAAGTACGAATCCTACTAAGAGAGGTATGCCTTTTATACCTGCACCTTCAAGAAATTCAGCACCTTTCACTGCAAGAACTATCCCGAGTTTAGATTCTGAAAAATAAGCTATAAACTGTGCTGATACAAATGCGAGTGCTAAAAATCCTCCCATACTGCTCATTGACTTACCAAGAAAATTTGCTACATCATTATTATTCTTAACAGTTTTTGCTGCTATTCCATAAGCTAGTCCCGGTATAAAGAAACCTAATGCAATTATAGGAACAAGCCCGTCAATAAACGCCGACTTTGATATCAGTGACTTAGTGTCAGGATTTCTCAATATCCCATTTTCAGGGACAGTCATTACAAGAAGTATTATTATAAATACTATTAATGATATTCCCGCCCATAAAAGCCCTTTAGCTTCATCAGCAGATACATCCTTTATTTCAACATCATGTTCTTTTGTATATTTTCCTAATCTTGGTTCTATTATCTTTTCTGTAACAAAAGTTCCTATGATTGTTATTACAAATGTCGATACCATCAAAAAATACCAGTTTGCTGTCGGCTGCACTTCATAACCTTGACTTATTATATTTGCAGCTGCCGTAGAAATTCCTCCAAGCATAGGATCAAGAGTCCCTACTAAAAGGTTCGCACTGAAACCGCCTGATACTCCTGCAAATACAGCGGCAATTCCTGCTATCGGATGTCTTCCAAGACTTAAAAATACAACTGCTCCTAAAGGTATCAGTATAACATAACCTACATCTGAAGCTATATTAGACATAACTCCTAAAAATACCATCATAAAAGTTATCAGCCTTTTCGGTGTACTTGCAACACTCTTCTTAAGAAGAGCATCCACAAGCCCTGTTCCTTCTGCCAGACCTACTCCGAGCATCGCTACGAGTACTGTTCCCAGAGGAGGATACGATGTAAAGTTTTTCACCATAGTTGAAAAAATATATCTTATTCCTTCAGCATTCATTAAGCTTACTACCGCAGCTTCCGTCTTTTCTATTTTCACTACACCGTCAACTGTCTTACTTGCTTCATACATTACAGTAACTCCCATTTTCGACAATATATGTGAAATGACTATGACTATTAATGATAAGATCACAAATAATGTCACGGGATTAGGTAACTTATTACCAACTTTTTCTACAACATCCAGAAATTTCTGAAAAAATGTCTTCTTTGTCTTTATGCTTGCTTCTCCTGCTGTCATTATACACCTCCGTTTATTGTTCTTATAAAAAGTATAACTTATAATTTCATTATAGGCAACAAAACAATCTATATTAATTATTAATGTAATTATAAATAATATAAATAATAAAAATCTGCTATTAATTAAATAGCTCTGCTCCATATTTCAATTCATATGAATCCAGACTACTAATTATAGCAGATTTCATTATATTTCCTAACCTTTTAATGTATCATTATTTCCCTTTGAATCCATCAACAAGTTTTCTCTGTTCTTCCGTCAGGACTCCTCGTATTTTCTCATTTCTTATTTCCTTTAAACTGTAAAACTCCTTAGAAAAAGCTTCCTGTGAAAGAAACTTTACCTTCAGCTTTTCAACTTCCCTTTTAAAATCTCTGTCATACTTTAATATTTTAGACTTCTGCACATTATCCAGATTTAAGTTATCCAGAAGATTTCTGATTCTATCATTTTTTTCTTCAAATTCAATTTTTTTCCCGTTTATGTATTCATTAAACATCAGAAGCTGCTCAGGAGAAAGAATTTTAGCAATTTCATTATATCTTTTTTCCTCTATCGAACCTATTTCTTCCTTCTTCCCGTCAAATTTCTTCAGATTGTCTTCCACACCTTGTGCCTGCTTCTGGTACCTGTCAAAAATTTTAGAAAGCTGCCTCTTCTGTTTTTCAGTTGCACCTACAGCTTTAAATATTTCCTGTTTGGAAATTTTTACAACATAAACCTTCTGATAATAGTCTTCATATGAATATCCCAGATTCCCGATAATTAAAATCAGAACAGAAATCAGTAATAGTTTTTTTATATTTTTCATACCGCATCCTTTATTATATTTTATATTACAGATATTATAGCATTTTTTTCTATTATTTTGTAGTGTTATAATTTGGAGCTTCCTTTGTTATTATCACATCATGGGGATGACTTTCCTTCAGTCCGGCATTTGTTATTCTGACAAACTTCCCTTCATTTTTTAACTTTTCAATTGTAGGAGTCCCGCAGTATCCCATTCCAGACCTTAGACCACCGCACATCTGATAAATTGTA
>JBHACQ010000025.1:0-5280 GCA_041854625.1 Leptotrichia sp.
AATATTTTCTTTTTCATTTTTATGCTGAACTTACATCATTACCTCTGCCATAATTACAGCATTATAATAAATTATATATTTATTTTTCAAGTATATTTAAAATATATATCTTTCTAAATTATTTTAAGACAGAAGGGCTTTTCTATTGTAATAAAAGGAAATTTATGATATTATCTTTAATATATTTATTAAAAATAATTATTGAAAGAGGTGTATATATGAATTATAGAAGTACGAGGGGTGGCGGACTTAAATCATCTACATTTGCTACATTACATGGTCTTGCAGACAATGGTGGTCTCTATATTCCTGAAAAACTCCCGGAAATCAGATTTTCCTATAATGAGTTAAAGGATCTTTCCTATCAGGAAATATCAGAAAAAGTTATAAAGCTTTTTTTTACAGAATTTTCAGATGATGAAATAAAGAATGCAGTAAATAGTGCATACAATAATGAAACTTTCACTTGTGAAGAAATTGTTCCTGTTTACAGGCTAAACGACAAAGTCAGTTTCGGAGAGCTTTTCCATGGAAGGACTCTGGCATTTAAGGATCTTGCTCTTTCCCTTTTTCCTCATCTTCTTATTTTAAGCAGGAATAAGCAGAAGGAAAATAAAAAAGTACTTATTTTAGCTGCTACTTCAGGTGATACTGGAAAAGCTGCTCTTGAAGGATTTAAAGATGTTGAAGGAATAAATATTGTAGTTTTCTATCCTAAAGACGGAGTTAGCCCGATGCAGGAGGAACAGATGCGTAAACAGAAAGGGAATAATGTAGACATTGTTGCCATAAAAGGTAATTTTGACGATGCTCAGAGTGCCATAAAAACAATTTTTTCATCTGAAGAATTTAAGAAATATGCAGAAGATCATGAAGTAATGTTTTCAAGTGCAAACTCTATAAACATAGGTCGTCTTTTTCCTCAGGTTATATATTACGTTTCCACTTATGTTAATCTTGTTAGAAATGGAATAATTAATGAAGGTGAGGAATTTAATGTTATCGTTCCAACAGGAAATTTTGGAAATATCCTTGCCGGATATATGGCTAAGAAGCTTGGCATCCCTATAAGAAAATTTGTTTCAGCTTCCAATAGGAATAAAGTACTGGCTGATTTTTTCCAGACTGGTACCTACAATAAGAACAGAGATTTCTATACAACAAACTCTCCTTCCATGGATATACTTCTTTCTTCAAATTTTGAAAGATATCTGTATTATAGTACAGGAGAATCCACAGAAAGAGTTAATAAGCTCATGCAGGATTTATCTTCTACAGGTGTATTGAAAATTTCCGATGAGGAGCTTTCAGAGCTGCAGAAGGAATTTTACGGAGATTTTGCTGATGACTCTGAAACAGTTGCTGCAATAAAGGAAGTATATGATAAATTCCATTATCTAATGGATCCCCATACTGCTGTTGCATACTCGGTATATGAAAAGATAGACTCAGAACTTGATAAGGACATCCATACTGTCATAATGTCTACTGCCCATCCTTTCAAGTTTCCCTTGCCTGTTGCAGAAGCCCTTGGACTTAACAGGGACAGAAATCCATATGAAATTCTGGATGAAGTAAGTGATATTTCAGATATTAAGTTCCCGGAAAAGCTGGATGAGGTCAGAAGGTCTGAAATAAGATTTTCTGAAGTTATAGAAAAATCCCATATAGAAAATTATGTAAAAGAGTATATAAAAAATTTAAAGTAAATCAATATAAAAAAGTGTAGTTCTGCATACTAAAGAAACAGCAGGCTACACTTTTTTATATACTGGATTAAACTGAAGTATATTAAATAATTTTCATTAGCCAGATATGGCTAAAAACCAAACGAATATCCTACACCTAATGTAAGGACACCGTTATTTGCCTTAAAATTATCACTATAGTTAAAAGTTGAAGAAGCATTTGAAGTATTTAGGGAACGGTTTATTTTTACAGTATTGACATTATATGAAAGATCAACTACAAATCCTGCCACCTGTACACCTGCTCCAATTCCATAGTAAAGTCCGTCTTTAGCATTTACAACTTCCCTTACAACTTCCTTATTAGTATTCTTATCAAATATTGCCAAGGCACTTTTTCCTGAATTAAAGGAATAACCCAGGTTAGCCTTCACATAAGGAGTCACTCCCGGCACAGCTCTGAAATTATACCTCGCTGTTAAATATAGAGGTACCGATGACAATGTACCTTCCTTATTTTCAGAAACGAAAAGATTTGTATCAGAACTTGTGGAAAAAACATTTTCCAGTCCTTTAAGCTTGTTTCCTCTATAAGCTATTCCCACACCAAATTCAAGGTTTCCACCAGTTCTAACTTCTCCTGCAATTTCAAATCCATTCTTGATTACATTTGACTGTTCAGGAACTTTTGTCTTTCCTTCAACATAGTTATAAATTTGCTTAAACCTGCCCTCGCTTGAAAGATCTCCACCTATCCTCACTTCTATTGCTGTCTTTGCTGATGCAAGTGTTCCTATAGCTATCATTAAAAATAATATCTTTTTCATATTTCCTCCCATGCATTGAAGATTTTTTGTAGCTGAATTGCTTACTTGTTTATCAGCTCAAGAGTATTTTTAACTCTTTTTAATGTCCTTTCCTTTCCAATTATGGAAATTACTGTATATAAGTCAGCACCTCTAGCTTTTCCTGTTACTACAGCCCTTAAAGGCATTATAACTTGAGCCGGGCCCTCTCCCAGTTCTTCCTGTAAATCATTTAAAAGTTTTTTAGCTTCTTCTTCAGATATATTCTCATCCAGAACAGACAGCTTCTCAACAAATAAATCTATTGATTTTCTACCTATTTCAGCTTCAAGTGATGACCTAAGTTTTTCTACTGATTTCCTTTCCTTCTTGTTCATTCCTTCATCAACTGCAGGAAGCACAAATTCATCTTCAAAATAGATTGATGCATTTAAAGGTAATTCTTTTAATGTCTGTGAGCCTTCTCTAGTTATTTCTACTATCCTTTTTAATTTTGAATATTCTCTGTTGTCCAGCTTTTCATTATTATAATACCCGGCTTTTACAAAATAAGGGATTGCCAGGTTTGTCAATTCTTCAAGATCCTTCATCCTCATATGATGGTTGTTAACCCAACCTAGCTTTACAAGGTCAAATACAGGACCACCTAAGGAAATTTTATCAAAAGAGAAGTTTTCAATCATTTCATTTAAAGTAAAGATTTCTTTGTCTCCTCCAAAACTCCATCCCATTAATGCCAGAAAATTAAGAATACCTTCTTTTAAATATCCTTCTTCCATATAGTAGTTTAATGAAACAGGATTCTTCCTTTTGGATATTTTAGTCTTATCAGCATTCCTAAGTAAAGGCATATGATACCATTTAGGTTCTTCCCATCCGAAAGCCTTATATAGCTGTACATGTTTAGGAGTAGAGGCAATCCATTCTTCAGCCCTTATGACATGAGTTATCCCCATCAGATGGTCATCTACTATATTTGCCAGATGATATGTAGGAAAACCATCTGATTTTAGAAGAACCTGGTCATCAATCTTACTGTTTTCGAAAACTATATCTCCCCTTAATTCATCGTGAACTATAGTTTCTCCTTCATAAGGCATTTTTAATCTTATAACATAAGGTTCTCCTGCAGCTAGTTTAGCTTCTACCTCTGCCTTTGTGAGATTTCTGCAGTGCCCGTCATATCCTGGCGCCTGTTTCATTGCAATCTGCCTTTCCCTTAATTTCTGTAATCTTTCAGGGGTACAGAAACAGTAATATGCTTCTCCTTTTTCTACTAATTTTTCTGCATATTCCTTATATATGGAAAACCTTTCAGACTGTCTATAAGGACCACTGTCTCCACCTACATCCGGTCCTTCGTCATAGTAAAGTCCAAGCCATTTCATGGCATCAAAAATCTGCTGTTCTGAATCTGCAGAAAATCTTGTCCTGTCTGTATCTTCTATTCTCAACAGAAAATCTCCGTTATTATGCTTTGCAAACACGTAATTAAATAATCCTATATATGCCGTACCTACATGGGGATCTCCTGTAGGAGACGGTGCTATTCTTACTCTTACTCTCTTTTCAGACATTTTCTTCTCCATTCCTATATTACTTTTCAATTTTATATCATGATGAGATATATTTTATCATTTTTATAATTTTTTTTCCACTAAAAAACAGTTTTTTATTGTTAATTTTAACCTTTTTATCAGGATAGGTCATATATCAGCTTTTATAGAATTTCAGATATTCATTAATAAAATTATCGATGTATCCATCCATAACTTTATCAACATTACCTTCTTCAGCTTTAGTCCTGTGATCCTTTATCATTTTGTATGGCTGAAATACATAAGATCTTATCTGGCTTCCCCATTCAATCTTACTTTCCTCTCCTTTAATTCCTGCCATTTCCTTTTCCCTTTTTTCCATTTCCAGTTCAAAGAGCTTAGATTTTAATATTTTCATAGCTGTTTCCCTGTTCTTTATCTGAGATCTTTCCTTCTGGCAGGTTACTACAATACCTGTAGGAAGATGGGTTATCCTTACTGCTGAGTCAGTCGTGTTTATATGCTGACCTCCTGCTCCGCTTGCCCGATATGTATCTACTTTAATATCTTCTGACTTTACCGCTATCGTCACATCATCATCAATTTCTGGGATAACATTGACAGCTGCAAAAGAAGTATGCCTTTTCCCGTTAGAATCAAAAGGAGAGATTCTGACCAGTCTGTGTACCCCTTTTTCCCCTTTCAGATATCCATATGCATAGTCTCCCTTTATATTTAATGTTATACTTTTTATTCCGGCTTCTTCACCTGAAAGGCTGTCCATTACCTCTATTTTAAAGCCATTCCGATTTCCCCATCTGTCATACATCCTGTAGAGCATTTCTGTCCAGTCACAGGCTTCTGTCCCGCCTGCTCCTGAATTTATTGTCAGTATAACATCATTTACGTCATATTTCTCATCCAGCAGGAGCTTGACTTTGAAATTCTGTATCTCTTCTTCCAGAACTGATATCTTATTTTCCAGATCTTCATTGAAGGACTCATCTCCCATTTCAGTAAATTCAATGAGCATTTCCACATCTTCACATACACTCTCCAGATTTTTATATTCTTCTATTCTTTTTTTCATTATATTCAGTTCCTTCAATATATCCTGGCTATTTTCCTTCTGCCAGAAATCTGCGGCAAATGTCCTTCCTTCAAGTTCACTTATCCTCTCCTTCAGACATTCAAGGTCAAAGGTGCCTCCTTATTTCCTCTATTTCAGTGATACTTTGTTCCTTTTTC
>JBHACQ010000026.1:0-19283 GCA_041854625.1 Leptotrichia sp.
ATATAGTTGCTCCATTCTCCATTGTTTCTCGTAGTCCATATTAGGATTACTAAAGTAATATTCTTCTATAATCGGAAGAAAAGTTTCTGCCAATTTTCTACTTCCAATCCATTCATTTATCTGATTATTAAATTCAGGATTTTCTGAAAATGAATTTTTAAAATAAGTATAATTTTCAGTATAATAGTACATAAGTTCTTCAAGATGATTTAATGCATTATCTTATTTGATTTTTCAATCCATATATCCAAATTTAACAAATGCTCTGTTTTCATTCCAGCTAAATCAAACATCAGTATATAATTAGATATATTTTCTATTGTTTTTACTTTATAATCTGTATTTAATACATCTATAACAAACTGAATAGAAAATTTTTTCATAAATTCTAGTTCTTCTTCATTCCAAATTTTCCTTTCAAAATGGCATTTATCAAGATTAAGAGAAGTATCCAGTCTTATATATTCATAATTAGCACATAATTCCAATATTCTTGGGAGAAAATGTTTTATTTCATATCCTATTTCATCATAATTAATAGCTTCAAGATACTCATATATAAGTTCTCTGCTAATTTCCTTTACAGGAGTATTTATCAAAAGTTTTACATTTTCTTCTGTTATACATACAGGACATGTGCATACGCTTAGTTTACCTTCCAAATTGTAGGAAAATAAACTGTATGCTTCTTCTAAAAGAGTTTTCATTTCTTTACTAAGTTCCGGTTTTTGTGGCTTTTCGGGTCTTGTTTTTAACTTGAATTTTTTCATGGTTGCTTACATTTTCCAGTTGATTTCTTCTTTTCCTAGTTTTTTTAATATTTCATTAGCCTTCTTAAAATGACCGCAACCAAAAAAACCTTTATTTGCAGATAACGGACTTGGGTGTACTCCTTCAAGAATGTAATGTTTTTCAGTATTGATAAGCTTTTTCTTGCTTCTCGCATTATTTCCCCATAATATAAATATCAAAGGCTCTTCTCGTTCATTAAGATATTTTATGACATTATCTGTAAATATTTCCCAACCAATTTTAGAATGTGAGTTGGCATTTCCAGCTATTACTGTAAGTGCAGTATTTAAAAGTAAAATTCCTTGCTCTGCCCATGGAATTAAATACCCATTTTTACTCATTTCATAACCGTATTCAGCATTTATTTCCTTATACATATTTTGTAATGAAGGTGGAAGCTTTACTCCCTGTTTCACAGAAAAAGCCAATCCGTGTGCCTGATTTATTCCATGATAAGGATCCTGTCCCAATAATACAATTTTACAATCTTTATAGCTTGTCAATTTGAAAGCTGTAAAAATTTCTTCTGGTTTTGGATATATTGTTTTTGTCTTATACTCATTTATTAAAAATTTTCTCATATTTTGGTAATACTCTTTAGTAAATTCATCTTTTAAGATATTATCCCAGTCATTTCCTATATTTACCATATTTTTTCCTCTTTTCTAATATTGATATATATAAACTATATTAAAAATGTTTTGATTTGTCAATAAAAAATATTTTTTTTTGGCTATTGTTTTTTTAAAACTATTGATTTTTTTTAAAATCGAGATATACTTGTATCGAAATAAATTTTCAAAAAAATGAAAATTTAAAGATAAGAATGAAAATAAAAATTAATAAAATGAGGAAAATATGAGTAAGAGAGAAAAGACGGTTATAAATATAGCGAGGGAGCTATTATTTTTAAATGAAGGAGATAGAGTACCACCTATGTTGGAATGGTCTAGTAAATACAATGTTTCACTAGGTATGGTACAAAATATATTTTCAGAATTTCAAAAAGAAAAAATAATTTTATGTGATAAAAAAGGAGTCTTGGGAACATATGTAAAAGAAAAAAATAGAAAAAAAATAATTGAAAAAAGTGGTTTCAGTTTTTTAGTAGGAGTAATGCCGCTTCCTTATTCAAAAAGGTATGAAGGACTTGCAACAGGTATAAAAAAAAGTTTTCAAAAATTTGGTATTGATTATCATTTTGCACATATGAGCGGATCTGAAGTAAGGATTGAGTTATTAAGAAAAAAAGTATTTGATTTTGCAATTGTTTCAAAATTAGCGTATGAACTTTTAAAGAGGGAACATAAAGATATAGAGATTGCATTAAGCTTTGGAAAAGAAAGTTATGTATCAAAACATGTACTTTTAAAAAGTAAAAACATAAAAAAAATAAATAAAATCGGTTTTGATAAAAATTCAAATGATCAGAAATATTTAACAAATAAATATTTTGAAGAAACTAAATATGAGTTTGTTGAGATAGACAGTGATGAAACAATAGAACTATTAAAAAGTAATATTGTTGATGCAATAATATGGAATTATGATGAGATTAAAGAAAAAGATATAGATTTAGAATACGAAGATTTAAAAGATGTAGAAGTGCTTGAAAAAGCCAGTGAAGCAGTACTTGTAATTTTAAATAGTAATAATGAATTAGGAGAAATAACAAAAAAAATAGTTGATAAGGAATATATTAAAAAAATTCAGAAAAAGGTAATAAATAATGAGATTATAGCTACATATTATTAGAGAGGGTGATAAGATGGAAAAATTAGAATACAGGTTAAATATATTGAAGTCATCTAATATAATTGATGATGAAATTTATGAAAAGCTGCTAAAATTATTGAATTATTTGAAAAATGACTGGAATATTATTTTAACTGAAGATAATGGTTCGATGCTGATTACTCATTTATCTATGGCATTAAAACGTATAAAAGAAGGTGAAAATGTCAATAAAATAGATGAAGAAGTATATAATGATGCTCTAAAATCAGATAAATTAGAAGAAGTAAAAAAAATATATAACGGGATAGTAGAAAATGTATTTATTGAAGATTTGCCTGAAGAAGAAAAAAAATATATTTATGTAAATTTATTATTAATAAAGGAAAATTTATACCGTAAAGTTGAAGGAGGAATATTATGAAAATTGTAATAGGAGGACAAATCGACAAAGAAAGAGTAGGAAACGTAGTAAAAGCTAATTTTCCAGAAGCAGAGGTTGTTGTTAAAAATGATATAGAAGCATCAATGGATATAAAAAATGGAGCAGCAGATTATTATTTTGGTGCATGTAATACAGGTGGAGGCGGTGCACTTGCCATGGCTATAGCATTAGTTGGAGCAAATAAATGTGCGACATTAGCATCACCAGGAAATGTATTACCAGAAGAAAAAATAAAAGAAGAAATTGAAAACGGAAAAGTCTGTTTTGGATTTACACCTCAAGTAACGGAACAGGTTGTAGAAATAGTTGCAAAATATATAAAATAATAGATAGGCATTTGTAAAATGTAAATTTTTTAAAAATTTTTCTTTTTATAAAAAAATAAATATATATGTACTTTTTACAGGATTAAAAAGTACTAAAAAATAATAGAATAATGGAGGAAATTACTATGGAAAAGATTTTAATTAGTGCATTATTAAGTGGATTTGCATCAGTTTTAGCAAATTTAGGAGTAGCAGTATTTAATGATGGCTTAAGACCTATGCTTCCAGAATATTTGGAAGGAAGAATGGATAGAAAAGCATTGGCAGCAACAAGTTTTGCTTTATCGTTTGGACTGGTTATAGGATTTGGAATACCATTTTCTATAGGATCGACAATTATTTTAATTCACAGTATTTTATTAGGAACGGATATAATCGGGACAGCAACGCCTAGAAGTAATAAAGGTGCTATTTTAGCAGGTGTACTTGGAGCTTTGTACGGTGTAGGACTAGTATTTGGTCTTCAAGCAGTGGTTGATTTATTTTCAAAAATGCCAATTGATATGTTAACTGGTCTAAGTAAAGTAGGAGCACCTATTATAGTTGGCTTTTCAGTATTTCCGGCATTAGTTGTGGGGTATCAGTATGGAACAAAAAACGGAGCAATAACATTAATAATAACACTGGTTGTAAGACAGATAATAGCAGTATTTGGTAAAATACCTGTATCAGAAACAGCAAAAATAATATTAAATCCTGATGGAATGGCATTACTTGTATCAGTGATTATAATGTTGATTTATGCAGTTAATGATAAAAAAATAGAAAAAACAAATTCAAACGAAATGTTAGTTGGAATATTTTCAACAAGAGTAGCAAGAGTTAAAAAAAATATAGTGCTATTATCAATAATGGGAGGTCTTATTGCAGCAGCATGCAGTTTAAGACTGATTGCACCGGATCCAATATCATTAAAATTATTAGCTGAAAATGGAGATGGTAAAACATTTGAAGCAGGAATAGTAGCATTTGCAAGAGCGATAGGATTCATTCCATTAGTTGCAACAACAGCTATTACAACAGGAGTGTACGGACCGGCAGGAATGACATTAGTATTTGTTATAGGGATTTTCATAAAAAATCCAATAATTGCATTTGTTTTAGGAGCAGCAGTTTTAGGATTGGAAATTTTATTATTAGAACTGATAGCAAAATTATTAGACAGATTCCCTGGAGTAAAAGCATGTGGAGATCAGATAAGAACGGCTATAACAAAAGTATTAGAAGTATCGTTACTAGTTGGAGGAATGATAGCAGCAAATGAAATGGCAGGAGGAAATGGGTTAGGATTTTTATTTGTAGGTGGATTTTATCTATTGAATAAAACAGCTAAAAAGCCTTTAGTAGATATGGCAGTTGGACCGATAGCGACTATATTATTTGGAATTTTACTAAATATTTTATATTTATTTGGATTATTTGCACCAGTAGTTACAGGAAAATAAAAAAGAAAGAAGAGAGAAGATATGTTAAAAGACGGATATACATTGATGCATGAGCATATATTTATTGATTTGTCAGGTGTAAAGAAACTTGATGATTGCCGGCTTGACTGTAAAAATGAAACGATAGAAGAATTTAAAGAATTATATAGAAATGGAGTGAGAAATGTAACAGAGGTGACTAATATTGGTATGGGACGTGATATTAGCTATATAAAAGAAGTTTCAGAAAAATCTGGAATAAATGTATTGTGTGCAACAGGATTTTATAAAGAACCATTTTATCCAGAATATGTGTATAATAAAAGTGAGATTGAACTTGCTAAAATAATGGTTGATGAAATAAAAAATGGAATAGATGGAAGTGATGTAAAAGCACAAATAATTGGAGAAATAGGTTCTAGTAAAGATATTATAACTGAAACTGAATTAAAAGTATTTAAAGCAGCAATAAAAGCACATTTAAATACAGGTGTACCAATAACTACACATACGTCACTTGGAACAATGGGACACGAACAAGTAAAATTATTTAAAAGTCATGGTGTAAATTTAAATAAAGTTGTTATAGGTCATGTAGATTTAAGTGGAAATATAAAATATATTTTAGACATGCTTTATAATGGAGTATATGTAGAATTTGATACAATAGGTAAAAATAATTATTTATTAGATGATATAAGAGTTGAAATGTTAAAAGAAATAGAAAAAAGAGAGTTAATAGATAGAGTATTTTTATCATTAGATATAACTAGAAAATCTAATATGAAATATAATGGAGGTATCGGATATAATTACATATTTGATGAATTTTTGCCAAAACTAAGAAATAATGGAATAAAGGAAGAATCAATAGAAAAAATGTTAAAAGAAAATCCAAGAAGATTTTTTAGTGAAATTTTAATGTCGTAGATTAAAAAGTGGAGAAAAATAAAGAAAATTAAAGTAAAGGGATACTGTATTAATAGTATTTATAGAGTTTTACAAATACCAAGAAATTTAGTAAATAATTAGGAGAAAAATATGAAAACATATCCTTTGGCTTCTATTTCTTTAATAGAAGCCCAAGAAAAACAATTTGAAGTTGTTGACATAATAACAAAATATATGACAGGCAGTGAATTTTTGAAATTAGGTGATCTAGGTGTAGTAAAGGGATTAAATAAGCCGGTAAAAACAGAAGTTGTAGAAAAAATAATAGCTGAAATATTTAAAGCAGAAGATTGCATACTTACAAGAGGTTCAGGGACAGGAGCTTTAAGATATGGCATATTATCAAGTGTTTTACCAAATGAGAAAATATTAGTTCACAAAGCCCCTATATATCCAACAACAGAACTAAATATAAAAAGTATGAATTTAAAAGTAATAGAATACGATTTTAATGACTTATCTACATTAAATTACACTTTGGAAGATAAAGAAATTAAATTTTGTCTATTACAGCATACAAGACAAAAACTGGATGATAGTTATGATTTGAGTGAAGTTATTTCTAAAATAAAAGAGCTTCGTGATGATGTGGTCATTTTAGTTGATGATAATTATGCAACTATGAAAGTCAGTAAAATAGGGTGTGAATTAGGAGCAGAATTATCAGCTTTTTCTACTTTTAAATTATTAGGGCCTGTTGGGATAGGCTGTTTAGTTGGAAAAAAAGAGTTAATATCAAAAGTTAAAAAATTTAATTATTCTGGTGGAGCTCAGGTTCAAGGATATGAAGCTATGGAAGTTTTAAAAGGATTGACATATGCTCCGGTATCACTTGCAATACAAGCAATTCAAAATGAAAAACTAGTAGAAGAGTTATCAAAAAAAGAAAAATATCCTTATATAAAAGATGTATTTTTAGCGAATGCTCAATCAAAAGTCCTATTAGTTGAATTTAATGAGAATATTGCAGAAGAAATAATAGAAAAAGCTGAAAAATTAGGAGCACTACCTAATCCGGTAGGAGCGGAATCAAAATTTGAAATTCCTCCGTTGTTTTATAAAGTGTCAGGGACATTTTTAAAAGCAGATCCTACTTTAAAATACAGAATGATAAGAATAAATCCAAATAGAAGTGGAGCCGATACCATAATTAGAATACTTGAAAGTGCATACAGAAGTATACAGTCAAAAGGTTAAAAAGGAGTGATGATATTATGTTTCTAAATACTTTAAAAAGAAGAAATAAAAAATTAGTACAGGCAGCATTTGATTTACATCAAAAAGGGTACATCACTCCAGATTCATATATGATAGATGTTGATATTTTTTTAGAAAATTCTAAGAAAATATTACAGGAAGCCAATAAATATGGAATAAAATTGTATTATATGTTAAAGCAAATAGGAAGAAATCCTTATCTTGCTAAAAAACTTGAAGAAATGGGATATTCTGGAGCAGTTGTAGTTGATTTTAAAGAAGCAGACATTATGATAAAAAATGGTATAAAAATAGGAAATGTCGGGCATTTAGTACAAGTTCCTGATAATATGTTAGAGAAAGTAATAAAAAGTAATCCAGAAATAATAACTGTTTATTCATATGAAAAAGCAGAAAAAATATCAGAAATATCAGAAAAATTAAATAAAATACAAGATATTATGATAAAAGTAGTTGATGACAACAGTTCTATTTATCCAGGGCAGGAATCAGGATTTGAAATAAAAAATTTAGAAACAGAAATAGAAAAATTATTAAATTTAAAAGGGATAAAAATAAATGGAATAACATCATTTCCGTGTTTTTTATACAATAAGGAAAAAAATAAAATAGAACCTACAGAAAATATAGAAACTATAAAATTGGTTCAAAACATACTAAAAGAAAAATTTGATATAAGTGTGGAACAACTTAATATGCCTTCAGTAACATCAGTTGAAAATATAAAACAGATAAAAGAATTAGGGGGAACTCATGGTGAACCGGGACACTCATTAACGGGAACAACTCCTTTAGGAGAGAATATGGATACAGAAGAACTGCCGGCATATGTATATATATCAGAAATATCACATCAGTTTAGAAAAAAATGGTATTTTTATGGAGGTGGTTATTACCGTCGAGGTAATTTAAAAAAAGCATTAGTCGGAGAAAAAATTGAAAAAAGTTTTGAATTATTAGTAGATGCGATAGACTGTAACAGTATAGATTATTATTTAAGCTTAAAAGAAAATCAAAATACTGATATTAAAGTTGGAGATACAGTTTTAACTAGTTTTAGGACACAAATGTTTGTTACACGTTCAGATGTTGTCTTAGTTAAAGGAATACAGACTGCTGAACCAGAAATTATTGGAAGATACACAGCACTAGGAGAAGAGATGATTTACATTGGATAAAAAAGGAAAAAAAGGAAGATTCATAGTTATTGTTCTGGATAGCTATGGAGTAGGATATATGAATGATGTATTAGAAGTTAGACCGAAAGATTTTGGAGCTAACACATGTAAGCACATAATAGATAAAGTACCTGATTTAGTTTTACCAAATTTAGAAAAATTAGGACTGATGAATGCTTTGGGAGAAGATTATGGGAAAATGAAAAAAAATCCTATGGCAGTTTATGGGAAAGCTAAATTAAAACATCATGGTGGTGATACATTTTTAGGTCATCAGGAGATAATGGGAACAAATCCTATAAAACCACTAATAAAACCGTTTAGCTATTATATAGATAAGGTTTACGAGGCTTTAGTGGAAAATGGTTATAAAGTTGAAAAAAAAGGTGATAAATTACAATATCTGTGGGTAAATGACTGTGTAGCTGTTGCAGACAATCTGGAAACAGATTTAGGTCAAGTATATAATGTAACTACAACATTTCAGAAAATTTCATTTGAAGATGAGTTAAAGATAGGACAAATAGCAAGAGAAATTGTTGAAGTAGAAAGAGTTATTGTGTTTGGAGGAACAGCTGCAACAGTTGAGAGTATACTTGCGGCTAAAGAAGAAAAAGAAAATACCTATATTGGGATAAATGCTCCTAAATCAAAAGTATATGAAGAAGGATATATGGTAAGACATCTTGGATATGGAATTAATCCTGAAACACAGACTCCTACAATATTAGGTAAACATAATATTCCAGTTATATTAATTGGTAAAGTTGCAGATATAGTATTTAATGATAAAGGAACCAGCTTTATGAATCTGGTTGACAGTAAAAAAATATTTGATATAACATTAGATGAAATTGATAAACTCGAAAGCGGATTTATCGCTGTAAATATTCAGGAAACTGATTTAGCTGGACATGCTGAAAATGCTCAAAGGTATGCTGAAGTTTTAAAATTGAGTGATAAATATATCGGTAAAATCATGTTAAAATTACAAGATGAGGATATATTAGTTATAACAGCTGATCATGGAAATGATCCGACAATAGGACATTCCCAACATACTAGAGAAAATGTACCTATATTGATTTACAATAAAAGGTTAAACGAACAGTTAATAGAAAAGAAGGATAAAGGTATTGATATAGGATTACGGGATACAATGTCTGATATAGGAGCAACAGTAGCAGATTATTTTGAAGTTGAGTTACCGGAAAATGGAGTGAGTTTTTTAAATCTTATAAATAAAAATTGGTAGCAGGTTAAAAAGAAGCCGTCTTAAAATTAGGATGTGTAAAAATATTTGTGTCAATCTCTAAATTAAATACATTAAAATAACTGTATATATTTAGAGATTTTTATTGTAATTATAGAAAAACCTATTAAAACAGAACCATTTTATCAAATAAAACAGAAGTAACTGCTTCTTCAAGTGTATTAAAATTATGGGCTATGTCATTTAATTTCTTCTTCATGCTAGCCCATATTTTTTCTACTTTTTGATCCTGCAAAAAGTACATGTATATTTATTTTCTATAAAAATTGATGCATTTGATTTTTATAGAATCAAGTTATCCGTTTAATCCATTGTCATTAAGAGAGTATCAATTTTTTCAGTTATCTTTTCTTTAAGTTCATCCTGTTCAAAGTAGTCAAGGACGTATGTTCCCCCAAGTATATTCAGGTACATAATGATTTCATTAAAAAGTTTGGTTTTTATCTTTACTCCGTTTTTTTCAAAATCATGTACTGCTGACAGAAAGGCTCTAGTTACAGAACTGCTGTTACTGAAATTGCTTGAAAACAGATACAGAAGCTTAGTTCTGAAGTCAGTTTTAAAGACATCCAGTAATTCAAACGGATCTTTTCTTTTGTCATCGTATACAAGATGCCCTGTCCACCATAACCTTGCCAGGGGATGCATAATAAGGGACTTCCTCTTTCCATGAGAAAAGAAGAAGGCGTTTTTTACAGATTTTTCATCTATTCCCCTTTTTCCTGAAAAATTCCTGTATTTTATATAGTCCCAGAAATCACCATGTGCCATACCTGCCCATAAATTTTCACTTGAAGCTTCCACAGGAGACAGGTTTTTAAGGGATGAATATAGAATCCTTATGTTCTCAAGGTCACTTTTTTCAGGTTTTTCAAAGGACATATCCAGCTTAAATTGAGGAACTTCCTTCTTAAATTCCATAAAAGGAGAAACATTTTCAAAAAAAACTAAAACCCATTTGTTTTCAGGGGAATTATAGTTTTTAAGATTAATTTCAATATTCTTTCTTAGTGTTTCGAGGGAAATTTCCTTTAAAAAGTTTAATGTCATTCCATTTCCTCCTCATCATTTAATTCAAGTTCCATCATTGCACGGAAACTCCTGCTTATGGGAAAGTTTATGATTTTCTGTGCCAGATCATAGGAAAATTCCCTTTCCAGGGTATCCTTATTCAGTTCAATGTTCATATCAGCCAGAACCTTTTTAATGGTCTTGAACCAGTTATAGTCTTCATAGTCTTCCAGATCGGAAGTCTTCAGGTTTTCCAGCACATAAATCAGGGTAGGGAATATGATGGAGGAATGAAGTAACGGCTGGAAGATTCCCTTTGAAAGGGCAGAATACTGCTCATATTCAGTCTTGTAAAGGGATATTCCAATCCTGTCATTCAGCATATCAATTTCCATTCCGCTCTTATTACGGCTATTCTTCTTTAAGATAAGGAAGATGGAAGGCATCTGGACAAGGTCGTCCTTTTCCTTTTCAATTTCAATGTTAAACTGTTTTGCTATTGCCAGAATATTGGCTTTTTCAATATTAAATGCAATATTTTCATAATCTTCGTTAAAGTTCTTATTTTTATAGTTTTTTATCTCTCTCTTTGCAACAATGAAAAAACATACATTAACCTTATGATTAAGCATTGATTCAGGGATAGAGACATTTTCTTCCCCTGCCCTTGATACTATTATAGTCCTGTAAGCTGTAGAAGGGCATTCTATATGAAACAGGAATTCTGCATAGTCCTGTTCAATCAGCTCAAGAAGCTTTTCATCATCTGTATTAGCAGTCAGATTAAATATAATGTCGTCATTTTTTCTGTTTACCTTCAGTCCTGATGAAAAAGATGAATTTAAGTAGTCATCTGAAAAATATGTAAGTACAGGATAAGGATAGAGCCTATGTTCTATATTCATACAGTTCAACCTCCATGGAGCAGTCATCAGAATAATTTAATATGAAGGATAATGAAAATTTCTGGTTTTCAGAAAGATTTTCAAGATATATCTTGTCCTGGTTTATAACTAGCGGATTATCAAAGACATCCTCCTTGTAAGCATTCCTGATTTTAGCCTTCAGATTGTTCTGTTCCCCTGAAAGGCTTATTCTGACACATGCCTTCTCTATATTCTTTTTCGGAAGGACTATAAGCTTATATTTCTTCATCTTCTTATTTAAGGCAATAAGCCGGATATCGGCTTCCTTAACACGGCTAAGTTCCTTAATTTCAATAACATTTCCATCACTATCCAGAGGTGAAAAGTCTTTGGATGTCTGTCCTGTATCACCAGATTCTTCAGATGTTCTGCTTGAATTTCCGAAAACTGAGTCAATGAATTCAATAGCTTCATCATTGAAGTCATTTATATTTTCAGCCTTGACATTGCTGAAGTCTTCACTGCTTTTCGGTGCAGACTTCGTATTTCGTTTTTTAGGAGCTTCAGTAACTTCTTCAACGACAATTTCCTTTGCTTCTTCAGTTACCTTATCAGTACTGTCACTTTCAACCCTGTCATTTAAGAGAAGGAAGTCGTTAGGAAGGAATTTTCCGATACCGTCGGCATCCATATATTCTTCTGCGTCCCCTTCTGAACCAAGCTCTATTATCTTATCCCTGATCATCTGCTTCAGTTCCTTTAGAGTATTTTTTGCATTCTTATCAGGATGCCTGTCCGGCTGCCAGCTGTCATGCTGGGGAGCTTCCATTTCCTTAAAATAGTTATTAAGTCTGTCTCCACTTAATATAAATATTGCAGAAAAATGTATTCCTGACGGAAGCCTGTCCAGGTCAAAGACTTTCATTCCGTTTGATCTTGAAATAAGCACTTTCCTGTTCAGGTTGTCATACAGGATTTTAAGTTCAAAATCCCCGAGATCCTTAAAAACATCCCCAAGCAGGAAACTGTTGGGATTGTCTTCCGGAGTATCGGTAGAAGTAAGAACTTTATAGTAGCTCCATATGGAAAGGTACTTTTTCTTTTCATTTATTTTAAAGTTTTCAAGTATGCTTTTAAGGGTGTATGAGGATATGACCATATCCCCTATTTTTATTATTAGATTCTTATTATATATAGCAATAAGAAAATTATCAAGGACTGAAATTGCAAGCTCTTCCTGCCATTTCTTATTATCAAGGAAACCTAATATATATAGGTCTGTCCCGGTTTTTCCGTTCCTTGAGAAGGAGGAGTCTATGCTCAGTTCTTCAAAGAACGGAGTATTTTTTTCAGTCTCTCCGTAATATCCTATTCCCTGTGTAAATCTTTCGGCACTTCTTACCTTCCATTTGGCAGGGCCTGACAGAGAAAGCTGATATCCTATTCCCTGTGTATTTTTAGTGTCTTCAATAGGAAAGGAAATAAGCCTGGAAACCCCTTGCGTAGCAAGGACACCTTCAGTATCAAACGTAGTATAGAAGATGGTTCTTATATCTGAGCATGCAAAAGGGGCGGACTTCCCTATGCCGTAACTTCCACCCATTGCTCCATTCTTATCAGAAATTCCCGATGACTTGACAAGGCTCTGCCATGGATTAACCATATAGGCATCCTTTGAACCTGTCAGTCCTGTAGTATTAAAATCGCTAATCCTTAAAATATCTATATTCTTGTCATTCATTCTTGCACAGGCATTTTCAAAAAACTGTCTTGCCTTGTTATCGGCTTCAGTATGGAGGCATCTGTTCAATGCATCATTTAACTTTGAATATCCAGGGATATTTTTAGTCCGGACTTGGAATTTTGAAAATTCAACTGTTACAGGCTTAGAAAAGTCAAGTCGTGCATCTAGGGAATTCTGACAGACTTCCTTAGCCAACGAAGCAAAAATTGAACCTCTGTATGTTTCAATACCTGCTTCACTTATTCCATATCTTTGAGAGTAGTTACTCTCAGGAAAGTTCCAATCTATGTTCATAACGGTAATTTTTAAAGAGACATTTAAATAGAAAACAAAACTCTTTTTTAGATTGTCCCTGTATCCTCCTTTGCAAATTAATAATTGTTAAATTTTATACCTTAAATTTAACATAATTGAAATAAGATAGTCAATAGTTTTCAAAAAAATATTTGAAAAACTAGTCATTTTATTCAAATTGTGCTAAAATACTAAATAGATTAAAAATCAGAGATATGGTAAAACAGATACTTGGAGGAATGAAATTGGATATTTTAAATAGTGTGGCAAAAGAATTAGGGTTAAAACTGTCACAAGTTGAAAATACTGTAAATTTATTTGACGAGGGCTCTACAGTCCCTTTTATTGCCCGTTATAGGAAAGAAGTGACGGGAAATCTTGACGAGGAACAGATAAGGGAAGTAATAGAAAAGGTTACATATTATAGGAATCTTGAAAAGCGTAAGGAAGAAGTGCTCAGACTTATTGAAGAGCAGGGGAAGCTTACAGAAGAACTGAAGGAAAGCATAATAAAAGCTGTCAAGCTTCAGGAGGTAGAGGATCTGTATCTCCCTTATAAGAAGAAGAAAAAGACTAAGGCGGATATTGCAAAGGATCAGGGGCTGGAACCGTTATCCATATATGCGATGCTTCCTGCAACAACGGAAGAGAGTCTGAGGAAGGAGGCAGAAAAATATATAACAGAGGAAGTACAGACTGTTGAAGCGGCTATAGAAGGAGTACATCTGATTATTGCACAGAATCTGTCTGAAGATATAAAGATAAGGGAGTTTCTGAGGGAAAAAATTTCAAAATTCGGTGTCCTTTTCTCAAAAGTTGTTGAAAAAAATAAAGCAGAAGATGGAAAAGGAGTTTACCAGGACTATTATGACTATTCGGAACCGATAGAAAAAGCAGCATCCAACAGGATACTTGCCCTAAACAGAGGGGAGAAGGAAAAAATACTTAAAGTTGATGTTGATATCGATGAGAAGACAGAAGAAAACATAATGAACTTTATACTGAAATCCTTTGGAAATAAAAGCCTGACAGAATTTTACAGGGAAATCATAAAGGATTCTCTTGACAGGCTGGCATATCCTTCAATAAAAAATGAAGTAAGAAATATATATACAGAAAAGGCTGAAGAAGAAGCTATCAATATCTTTGCTGAAAATCTTGAAAAGCTTCTCCTGCAGCCGCCTTTAAGTAAGAAGACTTTAATGGGACTGGATCCGGGATATAGGACAGGGTGTAAGCTTGTAATAATAAACAAGGATGGTTTCTATGAAACAAATGATGTCCTGTATCTGGTGGAGGAAATGCATAGTCAGAAGCAGCTGTCAGACGCAAAGAAAAAGATACTCGGATACATAGAAAAATACAATGTAGACATTATTGCAATAGGTAACGGGACAGCTTCAAGGGAAACTGAAAGCTTTGTGGCGAAGGTGATAAAGGAAGCATCCAGACCTGTTTCATACTTAATTGTAAGTGAAGCAGGAGCTTCGGTCTATTCCGCTTCAAAACTTGCAATCGAGGAGTTTCCAGATCTTGATGTGACAGCTAGAGGAGCGATATCTATAGCGAGAAGGATACAGGATCCTATGGCGGAACTGGTAAAGATAGACCCTAAATCCATAGGAGTCGGAATGTACCAGCATGATGTAAACCAAAAAAAATTAAATGAAACACTTGAACAGACTATAGAACATGTGGTAAATAATGTAGGAGTAAATATAAATACTGCTTCATGGGCACTGCTTAGCTTCGTCTCAGGAATTAAGAAGAATGTAGCAAAAAATTTAGTGGACTACAGACAGGAAAACGGAGACTTTAAGGACAGGAAGCAGCTTAAAAAGGTAAAGGGTCTGGGAGACAAGGCATTTGAACAGATGGCAGGATTCGTAGTAGTGCCGGGAAGTGAAAATCCTCTGGATAATACTATAATCCATCCGGAATCTTACCATATTGCAGAAACGGTACTGGAAGAAGCAGGGTGCAGGGTGGATGACCTGAAGAAAAACCTTGAGGAAGTAAGACAGAAATTAAGAAGGGTAAACCTGGATAAGATAATTGAGAAAAATGGATTCGGACCTCAGACTGCAAAGGATGTTTACGATGCATTACTGAAGGACAGGAGGGATCCACGGGATGAGTTTGAAAAACCTTTATTGAGATCAGATATATTGAACATGGATGACCTGGCAGAAGGAATGGTTCTGGAAGGGACTGTAAGGAATGTTGCAAAGTTTGGAGTTTTTGTGGACATAGGGCTGAAAAATGATGCTTTAATCCATGTGTCACAGTTATCAGACAAGTTTGTTTCAGATCCTATGAAGGTGCTGTCTGTAGGACAGATTATAAAAGTAAAAATCCTTTCCCTTGATAAGGAAAGGGGTAGAGTGGGGCTTACAAGAAAGGGAATATAACAGTAATTAAAATTATCTGTAATATCTGTAATAATTATATAGTAGAAAGAAGGTAGGAAGAATGAGTTTATTTTTAATTGGACTGATACCAATAGTATTATTTTTAGTTATGTTAGCAGTCTTGAAATGTTCTACAATGTTAAGTGCATATACGAGCTTAGGGACAGCTATAGTATTGTCGTTACTGTTTAAGGAATGGAGAATGCCGGCAGGAGGTATAATAGGGTCTGTGCTTGAAGGGGCGGCAGTAGCATGGATGGCTATAGGATTAGTAGTAATTGCGGCAATATTTGCTTATGAGCTGTCTGTTAAGACAGGAGAAATCAATGTCATAAAAAAGATGCTAGGTAACATAACTACTGATAAGAGGGCTCAGGCGTTACTGCTTGCCTGGGGATTTGGAGGATTTATAGAAGGAGTTGCAGGATATGGTACAGCAGTGGCAATACCTGCAGCAATAATGGTATCCCTTGGTTTTACACCTTTAAATGCAGCTATTATATGTCTTATTGCCAATACTACACCTACAGCATTTGGAACAGTCGGACTTCCTGTGACAACTATAGCCGGCCAGCTGGGATTAAGTGTAAATCTTGTTTCCTTGCTGACATCATTACTATTGTGGCCAATTATGTTTATAATACCGTTTATTCTGGTGAAACTGGCAAGTAATGAAATAAAAGATAAGAAAGGCGGGGTATTTGGAGGAGGAATATTCCCTGTAATAATGGCATCGATAATCGGGTATTCGTTACAGCCTATAATAGCATGGTTTACAGGGGCGGAGCTAGTAACAATACTTTCAAGCTTGATAGCAATGGTTTTAATGATTGTAGCAATAAAAAAATTTGTCAAGGAGGAAGAAACAGGGAATAAGGATACAGTTACTGTAAAAGAAGCACTGCTTGCCTGGCTTCCTTATATATTCATGATAATATTAATAGTGGGGACAAGCCCGGTGGTAAAACCGGTTCATGACCTGCTTGAACATACAAGTACTAAATTTAACTTTACTTTTGGAAATGCAGACTGGTTCAATGATATCAAGGGGGATCTGGCTAAAGCTAATGTTACCTTTAAATGGATACTGGCTCCAGGAGTGCCGATAATAGTGGCTACCGTTCTGGCCGGATTTTTCCAGAAGGCATCCATAAAGGATATGAGTAAGGTATTTGTAGATACCGTGAAGCATAAGCTGTCATCTATATCTGTAATAATGGGGATAGTGGCGCTGTCAATGGTTATGAAGCATAGCGGTATGATAAACAGTATAGCGGACGGATTTGTACAGATAATGGGAGGAAAGTTCCCTCTTATATCTCCGTTACTCGGGACAATAGGTACATTTGTGACAGGAAGTGACCTTTCGTCAAACTTGCTGTTCGGGGCATTACAGAATAATGTGGCTGAAGGACTGAAACCAGGAAGTGACCTGCTGAAATCACTATTTATAGCATCAAATACTGCAGGAGCAACAGGAGGAAAGATGATTTCCCCTCAGAATATTGCCATAGCGGCATCTACAGTTGGATTAATAGGTAAAGAAGGAGACATGTTAAGGACAACTTTAAAGTTTGCTTTAGGATATGCACTGATATTAGGTATACTGGTGTTTACAGGAAGTATGATAATGTAATTGATTTTATAAGTAAAATTTAGTTTTGCAAATGGCTGAAGCCAGAAATTTAAATAGGAGGAAAAATGTCGGAAAAGGAAAATGTTGAAAATACGGAAAAGGTAGATTATGCAGGAACGCTTAATCTGCCTAAGACAAGTTTTAAGATGAAAGCCAATCTGGCACAGAAGGAACCTTTAACAGTAAGGGATTGGAATAAAGGAAAGGTCTATGATAAATCATTAAGGGAGGGGAATGAATTTTTTATACTGCATGATGGCCCTCCTTATGCAAATGGTGATATTCATATAGGTCATGCATTAAACAAGGTGCTAAAGGACATCATACTGAAATATAAGAGGCTTAGGGGATATAATGCACCATATATACCAGGATGGGATACGCACGGACTTCCCATTGAATGGAAGATAATGGAGGAACTGGGAGAAAAAGCAAAAAATATGACTCCTCTCCAGATAAGACAGGAGTGTAAGAAATATGCACTTAAATGGGTAGAAAAACAGAAATCGGAATTTATAAGACTAGGAATCCTTGGGAACTGGGATGACCCGTATATTACATTAAGACCTGAATACGAGGCAGAACAGCTGAAAGTGTTTAAGGAAATATATGAAAATGGATATGTCTATAAAGGGCTGAAGCCTGTATACTGGTCTCCGACAACAGAGACGGCACTGGCAGAAGCAGAGATAGAATATAAGGATGTAGAGTCCCATTCAATCTATGTAAAATTTGAAGGACTGAAGGATTTTACAGAAAGACTGGGGGTAGAAGAGGCAAGTATAGTAATCTGGACGACAACTCCATGGACACTGCCTGCAAACCTCGGAGTATTCCTTCACCCTGATTTTGACTACGGATTATATGAAACAGAGAAAGGGAACCTTGTGTTAGCAAAGGAACTTGCTGAGACAGCATTTTCAACAATGGGATTAGAATATAAGCTGATAAGTGAATTTAAGGGATCCCATCTGGAAAATACCCATTACAAACATCCGTTTGCAGGAAGGGAAGGGCTGGTAATGCTGGGAGATTACGTAACTGTTGATGCAGGTACGGGGGCAGTACATACGGCACCAGGACATGGGGTAGATGACTATAACTATTCAAGGAAATATGGGCTAGGAATATTATCTCCTGTTGATGATAAAGGGCATTTTACTAAAGATGCCGGTAAATATGAAGGTATGTTCTATGCAAAAGGGAATAAGGCAATTATAGAAGATATGACAGAAAGTGGACATCTGCTGCATCACAGTAAGTTCATCCATTCATATCCTCATGACTGGAGAAGTAAAAAACCTGTAATATACAGGGCTACAGAACAGTGGTTCATCAGTGTAGATGAGAGCGATGTAAGGAAAAATGCTCTGGAAGAACTGAAAAAAGTAGAATTTGTTCCTGAATGGGGAAAAAACAGGATAAATGCAATGGTTGAGACTAGACCTGACTGGACAATCTCAAGGCAGAGGGTATGGGGGGTTCCTATACCGATATTCTACAATGCTGAAACTAATGAAGTTATTTATGAGCCTGAAATTATGGACAGAGTAATTGAACTTGTAAAGAATGAAGGAACTGATATATGGTGGAAATATGAAGCTGAAGAAATTATAGGTGAAGATCTTCTTGGAAAATTTAATCTGAAAGGAATAAAATTAAGAAAAGAAAGGAGTATAATGGATGTCTGGTTTGATTCAGGAGCATCTCATAGAGGTGTTCTTATCCCTAGAGGGCTACCAAGACCGGCAGACCTGTATCTGGAAGGAAGCGACCAGCATAGGGGATGGTTCCAGTCATCTCTCCTTACATCAGTAGCAAGTACGAAGGATGCCCCTTATAAAAGAGTCCTGACACATGGTTTTGTAATGGACGGACAGGGAAGAAAGATGTCTAAATCTCTTGGAAATACGATAATTCCTAAGGATATTATTGAAAAATATGGAGCAGATATTTTAAGGCTGTGGGTTTCTTCAGTAG
>JBHACQ010000027.1:0-7845 GCA_041854625.1 Leptotrichia sp.
AATCTTCAACCCTTTAAATAACTCTCTATTTTCAGCTGCTTCCTCTATATCAAAAAAATACTTAATCATCGAAAGATTAGTAGTTTTCCCAAATCTTCTCGGCCTTGTAAACAGTATTACTTCCCAAGTTTCTTTTAATATCCCGTCAATAAGCATAGACTTATCCACATAAAGTCCGTCTCTTTCCCTAACTTTTTTAAAATCAGAGTTTCCTCCCATTATTGCTCTCACATCAATCACTCCCATATCAATTAACCCCTTCCCTTACATTTATTTATATTTATAAATTATAAATTTCCCCCAATTTATTTTATTTTTCTAATAGATTTCCCCATATCCTTCTCAAACCGAAACATTCCGCCTTCATCTTCAAAAAGCCTATTACTCTGGGTATTTTCGGTATCCTTATCATTTCTATCAATATGATATTTATTAAAATACTCAACTATATGAAAACCGCAGTTATTCACATAGAAATGTATATTTCTCTTTTCAAAATATGGTGTCACAGTTTCCCAGATCTCCGTTTGCGGATGCATCTCTTCCAGATTTTTCCAGATAGCTTTTCCAATGCCACGGCTTTGAACTCCTACTTTTACAAAGAGAAAATCAAGATGACTATGGTTATTTTCTCCGATATTTACTATCGCTCCACCAACTCTTTCATTTCCGATAACTGCTTCATATGCAAAACTGTTTTTAGCATTCAAAGAATGATTTATATCTTCTTCAGGCAAAATTAATTCTTCACTTTTACCATACTCTATTTCATAGCCATATTGAAAGGCTTCCTGCATATCTTTTTTATAGCTTTCAAGCCTTTCCGGTGTAATTAAAATTAATTCTAATTCCTTCATGCTTTTCTCCTACTAATATCTTACATTCGATATTTCTAAAAGTTGAGAAATACTACTAATACAGCATTTCTCAACTTTAACTTTTCTTATTTCTCTCTATTTTTTAATTTACGACATTAAAATTTCACAGAAAAAATGATAATGAGCTCAGGAAAAATAGTACTTTTTGCTCCAACAAAAAGTACATATATATTATTATTTTATAAATTCTCCCAAATCATATCTATAAATATTCTGTGTTCTTTCCGGTCCGACAGAAATCATGGAAATATTGCAGTTGAGCTTCTTTTCTATATATTCTATATATTTTCTACAATTTTCAGGCAGTTCCTCATATTTTTTAAACTGTGTTATATCTTCTGACCAACCTTCCAGCTCCTCGTATATTACCTTCAGCTCCTTAGATTTCCTTAAATTTCCTGGATACGAATTATATATTTTACCGTCTATTTCATACCCTATGGCAACCTTTATCTTTTCAAATCCTGTCAGAACATCCAGTTTTGTCAGGACAATATCAGTAAGTCCGTCTATAAGTACTGCATATCTTCCTATTACAAGATCCAGCCAGCCGCATCTTCTAGGTCTTCCTGTTGTAGCTCCAAACTCATGTCCTATACTTCTTAATTTTTCTCCAGTTTCATCTTCAAGCTCTGTTGGGAAAGGTCCCTCCCCCACTCTTGTAGTATACGCCTTCATGACCCCCATTATTCTTTCTATCTTTTTAGGGGAAACACCTGTTCCTACTGTTACTCCTCCTGCAGTAGGTGAAGAAGAAGTTACATACGGATAAGTTCCGTAGTCTATATCAAGCATCAGTGCCTGTGCTCCTTCAAACATTACAGTCTTTCCTTCCTCTATCGCTTCATTTATCTCTACAACTCCATCAATTATCCTGAACTTTATCTTTTCAGCCAGTTTCATAAACCTGTCATAAAGCTCCTCCAGATTAAAGGTTCCTTTTCCATATCTTGTAAGCATGTCATTCTTTTCAGCCACATTCCATGTAAGCTTATCCCTGAACCTTTCAGAGTCCAGAAGGTCCCCTATCCTTATGCCGTTCCTTGCAATCTTATCTACATAGCAAGGTCCTATTCCCCTCTGGGTAGTACCTATCTTATTCTCTCCCATTGCTTCTTCCTTAGCCTTATCTATTTCTATATGATACGGCATTATTATATGTGCCCTTTCATCTATAAAGAGCTTATCCAGTTTTCTTCCCCTTTTTTCAAGTTTTTCTATTTCATCAAGGAGAACTTCAATATCTACAACTACTCCTGCTCCTATTACACATTTACCTTCTGAATTTATTATTCCTGATGGCAGCAGATGCAATATAAACTTTTCATCATTTACAACTACTGTGTGCCCTGCATTATTTCCACCCTGAAATCTTACTACATAGTCTGCCTTTGGTGACAATACATCTATTATTTTCCCTTTCCCCTCGTCACCCCACTGAGTACCTACTACTACAAAAGTATTATTCTTCATTTACTATTCCTCCTCTTTTTTCACAATACCTACATAAGGTAACGTCCTATGTTTCTGTGCAAAATCTATCCCATACCCTACTACAAATTCATCAGGTATTTGAAAACCTGTATAGTCAACACTTATTTCTACTTCTCTTCTTTCCGGTTTATCAAGCAACGTACATATCCTGATATTTTTAGGTTCCCTAGTCTGTAATATCTGCTGAACCTTCTGTAATGTATTTCCTGTATCTATTATATCTTCAACTATTATTACATTCCTTCCCTTAATATCTTCTTCCAAATCTTTCAATATCTTAACATCTCTGGAACTCTCCATCTTGTTTCCATAACTTGAAACTACCATAAAGTCTATCGTTGCTTCTGTCTTCAGTTCTCTTGCCAGATCACTCAGGAATATAACTGATCCTCTTAGAAGTCCTATTAATAATATTTCTTCTCCTTCAAAATCCCTATCAATTTTTCCTGCCAGCTCCTTCACTTTTTCATGTATATCCTCTTTTGAAATTAGTGTGTCCACACTATACTTGAACATTTTTCATACCTCCAATTTAACTCATATTTAATAAGCTGTTACTGAAAATGTGTAAAATGAAAAACTATATCCTTTTACTTCTTATTTTACTATATTTAATTTTAATTTTCAATAAAATAAGAAAATTCAAATAAAGAAACTCCCTCTTATGAAGTATATAAAAGACTGGACTATTTTTATACTTTACTATATAATATTACTATAATGACAAAAGGGAGGAATAAAATGGATTTTGATTTATACATTAACCAGTATGTGCAGAAGAACTTTAAAAAAATATTTTTAATGATTCTACTCAGTTTATTATTTATGTCATGCCAGTCTATTAACCCTAAATATACATGGTATTCGCCTAAGGAAATTATTGAAAAGGCTGATCAGCTTCAACCAGGGGATATTCTTATACTCTCCAAAAAAGCTTCTCTCCGTTCCATGTGGGGACATAGTGCTGTTCTGAACAGAGATAAGAAAATTGTGGAATTCCCATCTTATTCTGCCGGATACAGTGAAAGCCCTATTTATTCCTGGAACAGCTTAAATAGGAAAGTTGCTGTATTCAGGATGAAAAAGATAGACGATAACTTTAAGGCCGCCTTATTTGATGAAATAGACAAGACCGTAACAAAACCTTATGGACTGACTTTTGACAAGAATTTTGACAAGAGACTCTACTGTTCTCAGTTTATCTATCTTGTTTTTAAAAAAGCCGGCGAAAGGACAGGACGAATTGTAGACCTTGATTCTGACGGTGGAGGATGGGTTATGCCCTTTGACATTATGGAGTCACCTCTTCTTGAAAATATTATTTTAAAATAACTTAAATATTCACCTTAATGTATATAGAGCTGTAATGATAGGTAGGGACTTGCCACTTTCCTGTCTTAATTACAGCTCCTTCTTATTTTTATTATCCTAATTATCTGTTATTTATTCTTATCTCTTTCCTTATAATCATTTCCTTTATATTTTCCAGTTTCTTAATATTATCTTTACCTATTTTATCTGCTGAATATGGAAATCTTGTATGTCTTATGGCATTTTCTGACAGCCCGAAACTGTACTCCTTTCCTTTGAAACTGCCATTCTTTAAATCCTTTATAACCTGATATATCGGAACACTTAAATCTGTCGTTATAGACATAAGTACTGTACCCAGTGCCAGCTTATCTTCTTCCTGACCTGAAGATACTGCATGTATTCCATTTTCCTGAGCAGCATTCAACACACCGATTCCACTTCCTCCGGCATTATGAAATACAGCTCCTATCTTATTTTTCTTAATCAGGTTTTCTGTCAGCTTTTTTGCTGTATCAATATCAAAATATGGATTTTCACTTTCCCTGTCAATATATGCAGATACTGTGACTATATCCTTTTTCATATATTTAGCACCCTGTTTAAATCCTGATTCATACTTTTTAACACTTTCAGTTCCTGTAGATCCTATAAATCCTACAGAATAAGTATTAGTCATCATTGCTGACAGGACTCCAGCCAGAAATCCTCCTTCTTCTTCCCTGAATGTAGCAACAGCAACATTGGGAAGAGGTTTTTCCAGCTTTTCATTTACAACTAGAAATTTCTGCTCAGGATATTCTTTTGCCATTTTTTCTATTGAAATCTTAGTTTCTTTAGGAATTCCTATAATCAGGTCGTATTTTCCTCCTTTTACAAGTGACCTTATCTGATATTCTCCATCCAGCACAGAAATTTTCTGGTCGAATTCCCTAACTTCTATCCCAAAATCCCTTTTAGCTTTCATTAATCCTGAATAAGCTGAATCATTTAACGATTTATCCCCTTTCCCCTTATATGAATAAATGACAGCAATATTAAATTTTTTGCTAGCCTTTCCTTCAATAAAAACTGATACTGAACAACACAGTAATAAAAACATCATTAATTTTCTTACCATCTTCTTCTCCTTTACTTTATATCAAATATACTCATATATGGAAGATGATCGCTTAACTTATTCCACTCCTGAGTATCATCATTTATAAAAAAGCTTTTCTTGACTTTCCAGTTCTGGCTCTTACTCCCTAGAATATAATCTATCCGTGGATCTTCCTTTTTTCTTTCTCCCTTCTTATCCCCCTCAAAATAGCTATCTTCCCACTCTTCCATAAGTTTTTCATAATGTGATGTCGTAGGAAGCAGATTTAAATCTCCACTTAAAAATTTTATTTCATTTCCAAACATATTTGAAATAGATGCTAATGAATCCAGTTCATCCTTTTTTATTTCACTTCTGAAATCAAGATGGGTATTCATTATCATAACTTTTTTTCCAAACTGTTTTTCTTCAAGTTCTGCTACTATTACCTGACGTTTTTCAATTCCTATTGACGGCAGCTCATAGGCGTATATTTTTTCTACAGGATATTTTGAAATAAAAGATATTCCATACTCCCCTGAATCAAAATCTCTGGCCTTCTGGAAATAGTAGTAGTTATATCCCAGCTGTTCAGCTATGTCCATTGTTACATCTCTGAACTTGCTCCTTTTAGTATTTCTGTCTACTTCCTGGAGAGATACAAAATCCGGTTTATATTTCTTAATAATCCCTCCTAATTTTGTCCCGTCTGCAAGCCTTGCCCCATAAATATTATAAGACATTATTCTTAATTCTTTTGCTTCCATTGTCATAAATGTACCTGTAAATAACAATATTTTCAGTATATTTCTTATCATCATTCCTTTCCTTCTTACTCCTTTTATCTTTTTTCTTTTAAATAGTACCTGGCTGCTATTCTTAACTTTTTTATAAGCCGTGAAATTCCTGACAGATGTTTACTTTCCAAAAACAACCTTGCTTTAAGGTTTGTCCAGCTGTCATTCCACCAGTGTATTCCATATGTATTTTCTTTTATACATTCTGGAGAAAATTTTTCTCTGAACCCATATGGATAGAAATATTCCTTAGGATATATTGCTATTTCTCCTTTCCTTAAAAAATTTTCTCTTTTTTCAGTTAATCCATATTTTTTTTCAAATATATAGGTGAATATTTTAGGTATAGTCCACAAAGGTTTCTTCCATACTTCTTCATCATAGAATTCTCCTATATCTTTAAGAATTTCATTTTTCTTTTCTGTTCCAAATATTCCTACACTTATATGTCTGGCATCCTCATAACCGATGAAGAACTTAATTCCTTCTGCCAGCAAAGGTGAAATATCTTTTATTATTTCCATATCAGTATCTACATAAATACCACCATGTTCATACATATAATGTACTCTCATATAATCTGAAACATATGCCCACAGCTTTCTTTCATAGCATTCCCTGAAAAATCTGTTTTTTCTAAGATGACCTTCCATATCAAAATTCTTCTCATTTATTTCAACTATTTCAAAGTCAGGAAGATTATCCTTCCATGATTTCAGGCATTTATGAAAAATAGCAGGCTTTTCACTATTGCCTATCCACACATAATGAATTTTCTTTTCTATCATTGTCATATTTCTCCTCTATCTTCCTGTATATATAATCAAAAGATGCCGCTAGCACATATACGCCAGCTAGAAGCAACATATTACTTATCAGTCCTGCTATTCCAAAAAATGAACCTCTAGGCATATAAAATAAATTAGGTATGAAATAGTAGCTAGTTAAAATTAGAAATCTGTGCTTCACAACATATTTTTCATATTTCACTATCATTATCCCAAGAAATACAGATATGACAACTATCCACAGATACCCTAAATCATACATTTCAGCTATGTAGTTTGAGCCTAGACCTTCACCTTTCAGGTAAGCTGACGGATTTAACATGTATGTAAGCTTGTCTGCAAGGGAATTACTGGAAGCAAGTGTTTCCAATGACTGTCCCCTGAATCCAAATAATCCCTGTAATATATAGGGGTATGTCCCCTCTCCCACAATCCTGTCCTTAAAATCTATTGTATATCCTAGTACTAGATAGCTTACCCCCTGTGAAAACAGAAAGTTATAAATAGAATTTATTAAGTCAAAGCTAAATATTTTTCTGCTTCTTATTGAAACTAGAAGCTGGGAAAATATTACAGTAAAACTTACAAGTTTTACCATCGTCTTCATTTTTATCCTTATTCCATAAATTTTAGTATAATACCACATTATAAACAGAAGCTGGGTAAGGAATATAGCTCTTGCACCCTTAAAGGAATCCAGCAGTTTTACCATCAGATACAGTGATGAAACTGTCAGGAACTTCTTTTTTGAAGGTACAGACATCAGAAATATCAAAAAACCTATTGTCATTAAAGTTCCTGAACCTTTTGTAAAAAAAGGATAGTCCGCTGTCTTCAATATTCCTGTATAATAAGCTTCGTATCCCGTCTGAAGGATAATTTTAAGCTGGAGAAACATCTTATAGGATAAGGCAGGAAAGGAAATCAGAAACAGAAACATCCCCAATTTTTCATATATCTGATTATTTTCAAGTCTTATCCTGCTATTCAGCTCATCAGATGTCTCATTTAGTATACCTATAATAAATCCCAGATGAGTAAAGAGCATTACAAGGATAAATATATTTATTATCTCATGCCTTACATCATAAAAAAAGTAGTAGTTGGCAAATTTAGTTGCCCATCCAAATTCCCTATAGTTTACAATGTCAAGAAATATCCTCGTAAAATTAAACAGGAACATGGTATATAGAAAAATCATATAGGAATTTAACCAGTCAAGATACATCTTAGCAGTAAAAAATGTATATATATATAATCCCATCAGTATATATTCCAGAAACTTCATTTCCATCCTGTCATTTTCAAAGACAACAGCTGATTTTAAAAATAATATAAATGATATTACAAAAAGGTGTACAGCTAAAAGTAATATCCTGTTCTTTTTCATAATTACTACAAGTTTCCTTTCCATTTAGTCTTTATAATTCTTTTTAATCTTTCTTGAAATATATTACATCTATCCTCTTATTATCTTATTTTTTATTTTCAATGCC
>JBHACQ010000028.1:0-3405 GCA_041854625.1 Leptotrichia sp.
AAAGGAGGAATTTTTTTGATTTCAACAAGTAATTTATCTGTTCAGTTTGGTGGAAGGAAGCTTTTTGATGAAGTTGATATAAAATTTACACCAGGAAACTGCTACGGTATAATCGGCCCTAATGGTGCAGGAAAATCTACATTCTTAAAAATCTTGACAGGAGAGATGGATTCCACATCTGGCAGTGTTATTATTGATAAAAATAAAAGACTTTCATTTCTGAAGCAGGATCACTTTGCATATGAAGATGAGGAAGTTCTTAATGTAGTAATGATGGGACACGCAAGACTATATGACATAATGTTGCAGAAAAACGCCCTTTATTCTAAAAGCGAATTTACAGAAGAAGATGGAATACTGGCTTCTGAACTTGAAGGAGAATTTGCTGAACTTGACGGATGGGAAGCTGAGACAAATGCAGAAAAATTTTTAATCGGACTGGGAATACCTTCTGAACTTCACCATAAGCTGATGAAAGAACTTACAGAACCTGAAAAGGTAAAAGTCCTGCTTGCTCAGGCTATTTTCGGAGATCCTGACATACTTCTTCTGGATGAGCCTACAAATGGACTTGACCTGAAGGCTGTAAAATGGCTGGAAGATTTTCTGATGGATCTTGATAATACTACTGTCCTGGTGGTTTCCCACGACAGACATTTCCTGAATAAAGTCTGTACCCACATTGCAGATATAGATTATGGTAAGATAAAAATGTTTGTAGGAAACTATGACTTCTGGTATGAATCAAACCAGTTGATGCAGGAACTTGTACGTAATCAGAACAAGAAACTGGAGCAGAAAAAGAAAGAACTTCAGGACTTTATAGCACGTTTTTCTGCCAACGCTTCTAAATCAAAACAGGCAACCAGCAGAAAAAAACAGCTTGAAAAACTCCAGTTTGAAGATATGCAGATTTCCAACAGGAAATATCCTTATATTGAATTTAAACCTGAAAGGGAAGCCGGTAATAATCTTCTGAAAGTTGAAAACCTTTCTAAAACCATAGATGGAGAAAAAATACTTGATAATATTTCCTTTACAATAAACACAGGAGATAAGGTTGTCATTCTTTCTAATAATGATATAACTAAAACTACCCTCTTCCAGATTCTGGCAGGGGAACTGGAACCTGATTCAGGTACTTTTGAATGGGGTATCACTACATCCCAGAGCTACTTTCCAAAGGATAACTCAGAATTTTTTGAAAATATAGACCTTTCCCTTATAGACTGGATGAGACAATTTTCCACAGACCAGCATGAAGAATACGTAAGGGGATTCCTTGGAAGGATGCTTTTTTCTGGAGAAGAAGCTAAAAAGAAGGCTAAAGTTCTTTCAGGAGGAGAAAAGGTAAGATGTATGCTGTCAAAGATGATGCTTTCTGGTGCAAATGTACTTCTACTTGACAATCCTACCGACCATCTTGACCTTGAAGCAATAACTTCCTTAAATAAGTCACTGATCAGATTTCCAGGTACAGTGCTGTTTACTACTCATGACCATGAATTTATACAGACTGTCGCCAATAAAATTATTGAAGTTACTCCTAAAGGAATCCTTGAAAGGGAAATGGAGTATGATGAATATATTAACGATGATACAGTTCAGGAAAAATTATCCCAGTTATACGGAAATTAGAAAACTGAACTTAGAAAAGGAGGGAATCTAGCTTGAATAAGACACCTACTTCAGAAAGGCTCCATATTGCCATATTCGGGAAAAGAAACATGGGAAAGTCCTCCCTTATAAATGCCCTTGCAAATCAGGAAATTTCCATTGTTTCAGAATATGCAGGAACAACTACTGACCCCGTATATAAATCAATGGAAATTTTTCCAATAGGACCTGTAACCCTTATAGATACAGCTGGAATTGACGATATTGGAGATCTTGGAAAACTTAGGATACAGAAGACAGAAGAAGTACTAAGAAAGACTGACATTGCCCTTTTAGTTATTGATATAGAGGGACTGAATGAATTTGATGAAAATCTTATAAGGGAGTTTAAAAACAGAAACATCCCTTTCATTATAACTATAAACAAGGTAGACCTTGATCCTGAATACTTTCTTTTTTCAGAAAATGAAACAAGGAATCTTGCCATGCTGGAATATGAACTGAAGGAACTTAATCTTAATTTTATTAAAATTTCTGTAAAAACTGGAGAAAATATAGATTTACTGAAACAGATGATTATAGATGGTTCCCCTAAGGAATTTGAACAGCCCGGTATACTGAGCGGCTTAATAAACCCAGGAGACCATATTGTACTGGTAATCCCTATTGATTCGGGAGCACCTAAAGGCCGTCTTATACTTCCTCAAGTACAGACTATACGGAATATACTTGATAGCAGATGTATAGTCCATGCCTGTAGAAATACTGAACTTACTGAAACATTGGAAAACTTCAGGATAAAACCTAAACTTGTCATAACTGATTCCCAGATATTTGAAGAAGTTTCAGGAAAAGTTCCTGAAGATATATTCCTTACATCTTTCTCAATATTGTTTGCAAGATACAAAGGGGATCTGATGAAACTAGTGGAAGGGGCAAAAGCTTTAAAGGAACTGAAACCTGGAGACAGGATTCTTATTGCTGAAGCCTGTACCCATCATCAGCAATGTGATGATATAGGCAGAGTTAAGCTCCCTGCATGGATTAGGAAATTTATACATCAGAATCTGGACTTCCATTTTGTAAACGGAAAGGACTATCCTTCAAATCTTACGGATTTCAAACTTATACTCCATTGTGGAGGGTGTATGATAAACCGTAAGGAAATGCTGTCAAGAATAGACTCTGGAGTGGCACAGCAAGTACCTGTAGTAAATTATGGACTTACAATTGCTTACCTTCATGGTATACTGGACCGTGCATTAAAAATATTTCCAGAAGCAGATGAATTATGGAATGGAATATAAGACAATATAAATATTACAGATATAAGATAGAAAAATAAAAAGGCTATACCTCTAACATTTAAAGGTATAGCCTTAATTTCTGGTTTAATTACTGAGAAACTACGTTTGTTGCTTGAGGTCCTTTTGGTCCTTCTTCTACATCAAAACTTACTTCTTCCCCTTCGTTAACTGATTTGAATCCATCCTTGTTTATTTTTGAAAAATGAAGGAAATAATCATTCCCATCTTCCCCTGAAATAAATCCGAATCCCTTTTTGTCGTTAAACCATTTTACTTTACCTAACAAAGTGCTACCTCCTAAAATTTTACACCTCAAACAACTTGTTACAAATTACATTTTAATACTTTGCTCCATTTACTTGCTTTTGGTTTTCTCATATATTATACCACATTTTTCGTAAATTAAAAGCATTTTTTCAATTATTTTATAAATATATTTATTTTCCCCTCCATTTTACTAACTTTTTTAAGTTACGACTGT
>JBHACQ010000029.1:0-3818 GCA_041854625.1 Leptotrichia sp.
AGCGGTGGCATTTGTCGGAAATTCGGGGGGAGGAAAGTCTACAATAGTAAATCTTATTCAAAGATTTTTTGATGTGAGTTCCGGAAGTATTGAAATAGATGGTATAAATATAAAGGACTATGACTTGAAGACATTGAGAAAGAAAATAGGAATTGTTCCACAGGAAACATTTCTTTTTGCAGGAACTATAATGAGTAACATAAAATATGGAAAACCTACCGCAACGATGGAAGAAATAATAGAGGCGGGACAACAGGCAAATGCTCATAAATTCATAGAAAAACTGGAAAATGGATATGAAACGGAAATAGGTGAAAGGGGGGTAAAACTCTCAGGGGGGCAAAAACAGAGAATAGCTATAGCGAGGGCAATTCTTGAAAATCCTCAAATACTTATACTGGATGAAGCTACAAGTGCCTTAGACAATGAATCTGAAAGGCTTGTTCAGGATGCACTGGAAAAACTTATGAAGGGAAAGACTACCTTTGTCATAGCCCATAGGCTGTCCACCATAGAAAACAGTGATAAGATAGCTGTAATTCAACAGGGGGAACTGAAGGAGCTCGGAAGACATAATGAGCTGTTGGATCAGGGGGGGATATATAGCAGTCTTTACAATAAAAGTTTCAAAAACGAATAATATGTAAAAAAAAAGATAAATTTTGTAAAATTATGATATAATAAATTGAAGAAGATAAAAATTTAAAATAACCTGATACTTAAAATCTTTTTCTGATATCTTTAAAAAATAGAATTCAAGGGAAAAGATGAGGACTTAAGGGTCTTTAATGTATCAAAAAAATTTGGAGGTAAAAATGAAAAACGCAAAGAAAATATTATTATTTTTAGGGGCAGTTACGTTAATTGCATTTGGAAACTTTAATCTTAGGGTTAAAAAGCCGGTAAAGGAAACTAAGGCACAGGAAAATGTAGCAGAAGGAACAGAAAATAAGGATGGAACTAAAAAGATAGATGCGGTAGCCGAGGCAGTGGACGAGTCTGCAACAACTCAGGTTCAGGAAAATAAAGTGACAGAAGTGGAAAATACCGGAGGGACAGTAGTTCAAAATGATCAGCAGGTACAGGCAAAACCAGCAAAAAAGAGTAGCACTAAAAAACAGACAAAACAGACAAAGGTTCCTGTAACTGAAGTTAAGGAAAATATTCCGGCAGAAGTGGCTCCTGTAAAGGAAGCAGCACCTAAGGTGGAAACTCCTAAGGCGGAAACAAAGACAGAAACAAAAGTTAAGGTGGAGGCTCCTAAGACAGAGACAAAACAAAAAGAAAAATCCTCTTCGAGTAACTAATCATAGGGATATGAGGAGGTAAAATGGAAGTTCTTTACAAAGTTCAGACAAGATACCTTTTCCATACCAATATTAAAATGAAGATACCTTCAGAATATGGTGACAGTGTTCTTGATGAACTGTTCGAAATAATGGAAGAGGTCAACAGGAAGTACAACTCCTATTCTGAAGGATCCTATTTTGATAGGATAAATAAAAATAATGGAAATTTTACTGATGTGGATATGGAAACTTTATGTATTTTGGAGGAGGTTATCCGATACTCCGATCTTATGAAGGGGGAATATGACATTACAATAATGCCCCTTATAAGGTTATGGGGATTTTACCGTGAAAAGGTAGAAAACATCCCTTCTCCAGAGGAAATAAATGAGGTAAAGAAACTTGTGGATTATAGGAAAATATTAGTAGATACAGAAAAAATGAAGGTTAGAATAGGTGCCGGACAGGAAATCATAACCGGCTCCTTTATAAAATCCTATGCGGTGGATAAGGTAATTGAAAAAATGAAGGAACTGGACATAAAAAGTGCCATTGTAAATGCAGGGGGTAGTAGTATAGCCACTTTAAGCAGAGATTCTGATGATTTGTGGGAAATTGTTGTAGAAAGCCCTGAGATTGAAGGAAAAATAGAAAAAGATACCAAAGGATATCCGGTCAGGATAGAAAGTTTAAGGAAAGGTTCCTTTTGGGAACAGGATGCTTTAAATGAAAATCTAAACGAAATCTCCAATAGAGATATGTTTGACATAGGAATATCCAATGAAACTTACTCCACCTCTAATCAGATTAACACCTATCTGGAAATAAAAGGTGAAAGATACGGACATATAATCAGTCCTAAAACAGGATATGCAAGTAAAAACAGACAGATCGGAATTATTACTGAAAGGGCCTTTATTGGTGATATGATTTCAACAGGGTTGTATAATCAGACCCCTGATGAATTTAAAAGGATAATGGAAAAGCTTCAGAAGGAGTTAAAAATAGAAGGATATCTCATGGATGGAACAGGTAGAATACATTATTCATCAGGTTTTTTAAATTATATTACAGGTCTGTATTAGGAAAGCAAATAAAAATATTTATAGAATAATATGCTTTTGAGAAATTAAAAAGTACAAAAAAATCTTTTTATAACTAAAAACAAATAAAGTGGGAGAAAAGGAATTATTCATATGAAAGATATAATTAGTGAAAAAATGAAAATTAATTCGATGAAGGATTTGACAAAAAAAACAGGGTGGGAAGAAATGGAAGACCCTAAATTTTTTTATGTTCCATTATCCCAGCATATAGGCGGGATTGCAAAGGAAACAGTAAGTAAAGGGGACTATGTCTATCAGTACCAGAAAATAGGGGAGGCAGAAGGTAAAATTTCAGGGGTAATCCATTCACCAGTTTCAGGAAAGGTGGAGGATATAATAGAAAATCCCCTACCAAACGGAAAAATAGTAAAAACAATAATAATAAAAAATGATTTTAAGTATAAGAAACAGGAAAATATCCAGAGAAGGATGGAGGAAGTTGGAAGATACAGAAGGGAAGAAATCCTTGAAATGATAAAGGGTGCAGGAGTGGTTGGTGAAGGTGGAGCCCAGTTCCCGACCCATGTAAAATATGACATAGGTTATAAGAAAATAGATACTCTCATAATAAATGGTGCAGAATGCGAACCTTATCTTACAGCAGACTATGTTATTATGACATCCTTTATGGAGGAGCTTCTTAGTGGAATAAAAATAGTTGAAAAACTTATAAGACCACGTGAAATAGTAATAGGAATAGAAGAAGGCTATAGCGAAGTAGCGGAAGGCATAGCAGAATTACTGAAGGAAAGAAGGATATTTAACATAAAAGTACATCTGCTTCCTACAGCTTATCCCCAAGGGAGCGAGCTGCAGCTTATAAAGGCTGTTACAGGAAAGGAAATAAAGAAGGGCGAAATACCGTCTAATCACGGGATAATAGTAAGTAATGCAGGAACTTCATCCCTTTCCTGCCAAAATACTAGTATAAGATCAAGAAGACTTCCTATTACTCTGTCTCCCCTTTGTGAAAAAATGATACTATTTAACATATTTACACTGTGTCTTTTATTCCATGAGAAATAGTCATTATTCATTTTTTCCCAATATTTTACATTTTCTATGGAATTATCCCTCTGAAATACAAAATAGCCCATTTCACTATATTCTACAGGTAAGAAATCTGTCAACAATATGGTGGCATCAAGCCATACACCCCCATAGGTATAAAGTAGTGCCAAACGTAATATATCTGCAAAAAAGGGAAAGGGAATCTGTCCCTTTTTCTTCTTTTCCTGAATAAATTCAGGTAATTCTATATACTCATTTATATTTTCATCACTTAGGCGGATAACCTCGTAATCTCCTTTGTATTTTTCTACCGACTTTCTACACAACCTGACAATATCAGGAAGATCATCATCGTTCCATCCTGTCCCCCAGTATTGCCAAATTATTTTTCTATTTTTCAGTTCATTTTTTA
>JBHACQ010000030.1:0-23002 GCA_041854625.1 Leptotrichia sp.
ATTGGAATAAACATCTTTTTCTCCTTTCGCTAATATCACATTCTAAATATTAATTATCTAAATTATAAGACATATTTTATACCATATCAATATAAAATATGTCTTTGGATTTCAAAATACTATCATTTTAACACGGAATAATCATGAATTTCCTACTTTACTTTAAATTTGTCGCAATATATATATAATCTATGGTTTATGTATTTGATTACTTTATGACAGCCTCTTCTAAAAAAATTTAGAACGGTTTCAACCTGTTTTTACCCACTATACAGCGGCATGTACTCATCTCCATCCTTTTCAGCATCAAATTCCTTCTTTATTTTATCAAGAAGTTCTGGCTGAGTAAATAAGTCAAACGCTATTCCTGCACATACCATGGCAGAATAAAGAGCACCTTTCTTTCCTAATGAGGAACCTGTTGAAGCAGTTGCCTGCCATGTATGGGGAGCCACTCCGATAGGCCAGCACGCCGTAGTATACAGACATGAAGGAATAATCTGGCTTACATCCCCGGAATCTGAAGAACCGTTAAGTTCATAGCTTTCCCACAGATTCCTGTTACAGACACCGGTAGACATACCGCTATTATTACCAAATACTTTTTTTTCTTTTTCTAAAAGCTCCTTATTTAACGTTTCCTGCAATTTTTTTGAAAATTCTTCTTCTTCTAAAGTATACTCAGGTTTTTCGGCTTCAATGAGATTGGCATGAGCCAAGTCTGCAAAAGTCGTATTTTTCTTGAATTCGTAGCATCCGCAGTCTAATTTGAATTCCATTTCAGTTTCTGTCATGAGAGCAGCCCCTTGAGCTATTTTCTTTATTCTTTCCATAGTATCTTTTACATTTTTCATATGCGGAGCTCGAACAAAATACCATGAACTGGATTTGTCAGGGACTATGTTTGGTGGGAAGTTTCCTGTATCGACTGCATAATGTATCCTTGTCTTGTCTATTACATGTTCCCTTAAATAATTACTTCCGATATTCATAAGTTCTACAGCATCTAGGGAACTTCTTCCCCTTTCCGGGGCAAAAGCGGCATGAGCAGTGACCCCTTTAAAATAGAACTTCATGGAAGCGTTGGCAAGAAAGGCCTTATCATAGACCATATTTGAACTCATAGGATGCCATGTTATTGCTGCATCACATCCTCTGAACATATTGTGATATATCATTTTTACCTTTCCGCTTAAAAGCTCTTCTTCAGGACATCCGTAAAATCTTATTGTTCCTTCTATATTATTCGCTTCCAGGAATTTTTTTACAGCTATAGCTCCTATAGCAGTTGCTGTTCCTAAAAGATTATGACCACATCCATGCCCTGGAGCTCCTTCCCTTACAGCTTTTTTTTCAGTGGAGATTTCCTGGGACAGCTGAGGAAGGGCATCATACTCTCCCAGGACTGCTATGACAGGTTTACCTTTTCCATATTCGGCATAAAAGGCATGTTCCAGATTAGCTTCGTTTACTATTCTGAATCCTTCCTTTTCCAATAATTTTCTGAATAAATTTGCCGACTCTTTTTCAAATCCACCTAATTCAGGATTGTTCCAGAGAGTGTCACATATTTCTGATAATAAATTTTCTAAACTTTGTACATTATTATAAATTTCCTTCTTTATCATAATTCCCTCCAAAGCTATTTTTTCTCTTCGTTTTTCCTGTATGTAATCAGTGTAACTGCAATTGCGGCAAATACACTTGTGAGGATTCCTAAATAATATTTAGAACCAGGAAGCCAGCTAAAGACCCCTCCATTTATTCCTATATTTATGAGTATTGCAAAGATTAATATCCCTACTGATAATTTCTTTGCCCGCAATCCAAATTGAACTAATAATGCACCAAATAACGCTGGCAGGAGATATCCGAGAGATTCCTTTATTTTAGGAGGAAGCATTTCCAGTACCTTGCTTCCCAGTATTACTCCTATAGTCAGAACAGAGATATTTATAATTACAGAGATAGCCATTCCGATTACGGCGATTATAGAACCTTTTTCTGTTCCAGGTTCCACTTCAGCTGCTATCTGGGCAGTACTTGCACATGGAACCCTCATATTTGAAATATTACCTGATAAGAAGGCCATATAAGTCCCTATTGGACCTAAGGCTGAGAAATATGATATAGGTTCAACGATCCATAATATTCCGAATGCAGATGTTGCAGTCACAAAAGCTATTATAAGAGCGTTTAGTGGTGGTAACAGCCCATAGACTACAGCTAGAACTACTGCCGGGAAAAAAGATGCAATTACACCTAGTATTCCTGTTATTATACCTATTCTATGCATACGAGGCATATATTCCTTTTCATAATATTCACTATTTTTTTCCATATTTTCCTCCTATATGACTGATGTTATGATTATAGATGCTAAAATTGCTATAGTGAGATTCCATTCCTTTAGCCATTTTATATTTTTCTTTTCCCCTATGACTATGAGAAGCCCCATTATCAGTCCCCCCAATACACAGGCTAATGCGTGTCTGTTAAGACCGATCAGATTCTGTGCTGCCAATGCTGAAAAGACACCTATTATTGCAGAAATTGAAATCATGATAAGTTTATTTGTATCCCCTCCGGATATTTTACGCTGAACCTTATCCATTTTACTTGATGAAAAAGTTGCAAATATTATCCATCCTATTGATCCTAGAGCCATTGTCCAGACCCCCATTGTCAAGGCTATTGGAGTAAGTTCATCTACTCCCAGCTTGACACCGACTGCATTTGTTCCGATTCCTGCAGCAACAGATTCAAACATTACCGATCCTATGAGGGAAAGCCTCATCCATGCCATAGGAGCTCCCACTGTTATTAGAAGTGATAACATTCCGCTCAATATTACGATTGAAGGGCCGATTGAAGTGATTGCACTGCTTTTTATCGCCTTTTTCATCTGTTCTTCGGAAATACCTATCTTTTTACCTGTATCATAAGAGTTTTTTAAGAAAATGACTGCCTGGACAATAATCAGTAAGACTGCCAGTCCGCATGCAATCCACATAGGTAGACTGTTTGCAATTTTAAGTGCTTCCATTTGAATTCCTCCTTATTTTTATAGGTTTTGTAAACTGATTTAGTAAAGTATATCCCATAATATGCTGTTTGGCAATAGCAGATTACAGATGTTTTTTATTTTTTCATAGGAAATTTGTACTTGAAATAACTTGATTTAGAAAGTGGATATGGAGAAATACGGGGAGTAGAAACAGGATTTTGTTATTTTTTTCCTTTTAAATATATTGAAAAGATATACAAATTATGATATACTCAATTTGTATAAGATATATATTTGAAAGAATATATAAAATTTTTAGGAGGTAATAGTAATATGGCAGTTAAAGTAGCAATTAACGGATTTGGAAGAATAGGGAGACTAGCATTAAGATTAATGGCTGAGCAGACTGATAAGTTTGAAGTTGTTGCAATTAATGACTTAACAGATGCTAAAATGTTAGCACACTTATTCAAATATGATTCAACACAAGGAAAATTTAACGGAACAATCGAAGTTAAAGAAGGGGCATTTGTAGTAAACGGAAAAGAAATCAAAGTTTTTGCTCAAAGAAATCCTGAAGATTTACCTTGGGGAGATTTAGGTGTAGATGTAGTATTAGAAGCTACAGGATTCTTTGCAACTAAAGATAAGGCAGAATTACACGTAAAAGCAGGGGCTAAAAAAGTAGTAATAACTGCACCAGGTGGAAATGATGTTAAGACAGTTGTTTACAATGTAAACCATGATATTTTAGATGGAACTGAAACAGTTATTTCAGGAGCTTCTTGTACAACTAACTGCTTAGCACCAATGGCTAAGGCATTAAATGACAGCTTTGGAGTAGTTACAGGAACTATGACAACTATCCATGCTTATACAGGGGATCAGAATACATTAGATGCACCTCATGCTAAAGGGGATTTAAGAAGAGCAAGAGCTGCAGCTGTAAATATCGTACCTAACTCTACAGGAGCTGCAAAAGCTATAGGATTAGTAGTACCTGAATTAAACGGAAAATTAGATGGAGCTGCTCAGAGGGTACCTGTACCTACAGGATCATTAACTGAACTAGTTTCAATCTTAAGCAAGCCTGTAACTAAAGAAGAGGTAAATGCAGCTATGAAGGCGGCATCTAACGAATCTTTCGGATATACAGAAGAAGAATTAGTATCTTCTGATATAGTTGGAATCCATTTTGGATCATTATTTGATGCAACTCAGACAAAAATTGTTCAAAACGGAGATGTACAGCTTGTTAAGACAGTAGCTTGGTATGATAATGAAATGTCTTACACTGCTCAGTTAATAAGGACATTAGGATACTTTGCAAGTAAAATATAAGAATATTACTATTATAAAAAATCGGCAGCCTTGCCGATTTTTTAATTTGTTAGGAAAGTAAATTTACCTTTTTTAAGTAGTTATATTTTATTTCAAGAAAAAAAATATATAGCTGATTTTAGAATTATTTTTATATCTGTTGTGAAATTAAAAAATATGATATAATATAAAAAAATTATAAGAGGAGATGGAATAATATGAAAAAACTTCTAATAACAGTATTATTTATTTTAATGTCTTCCTTTCTGAACGCAGCCAATTATGGTGCGATAGCTATAAACAGGCAGACAGGAGCTGTAGGATATTCTTATGACTATCGATCCAGATATGATGCGGAAAGAGTAGCATTAAATTATTGTAGAGGGAATTGCCATATTGCAATCTATTTCTGGAATACATGTGCATCTGTAGCATGGTCACCTAGTACAAAATCTTATGGATGGTATTATGCAGGAAATATGAACAGCACAAAAAGAGGAGCGTTAAGGAAATGTGGCTATAGAGACTGTAAAGTAGTGTGCAGTGTCTGTACAACTAGATATTAAGTATAAAAAGGGGATTCTGGAAGAAGGATTCATAGATATATGAATTTCCTTACTTCCAGTCTCCCCTTATTATATTGCTTCTATATTATATGAATCATTATTATACGCATCATTTATTTAAATTATAGTCTGATTTTACTTTTACATGCTGACTTTTACTTCAGGAACTTTATTTATCTTATTCTTGTACATTAATGTCAATACAGTACAGATGACCGTTACAATTCCTGCTATGATGAATCCGTACATTTCTATAGTCTGAACTGGAACCCCTTTGAAAAATCTTACAAATCCTTCAGGGGCAATAACTATATATGAAGTTACTACCATAGTCATAAACATTGAAGGGAATAATGCAATCCAGTAAGGTTTATGATTTTTTATAAGCCATACTGTTGCAGTCCATAATGCCACTGTAGCTAGAGTCTGGTTAGCCCATGCAAAATATCTCCATATGATATTGAAGTCGATAGTTGTCAGATAAATACCTATTATAAACAGGGGAATCGCTATGAAGAAACGGTTTTTAACAGGCCCCTGCTTAATATTAAAGATATCTGCAATTATAAGCCTTGAACCTCTGAAGGCAGTATCTCCCGAAGTTATAGGGCATGCTACAACCCCAAGTACTGCAAGGAATGCCCCGAGACTTCCCAGAAGCTGAACAGAAGATTTGTTTACAACAACTGCAGGTGAACCTGCCGCTGCAAGTTCCTTAATTCCACCAAAAACAGTCATAGCAGCTGCAGCCCATATTAATGCAACTACTCCTTCTGCAATCATGGCACCATAAAAAACTTTCCTTCCCTCTGTTTCATTTTTCAGACATCTGGCAATCATAGGAGACTGTGTAGCATGGAAACCGCTTACAGCTCCACAGGCTATTGAAATAAACAGATAAGGGAATATTGAGATGCCTTTTGGATGAGGGTTACCCTTGAAAACATCGGTTAATTCAGGGATTGTGAATTCTCCTGTAAATGAACCGAATATGAGCATTCCACCGATTCCGACAGCCATAAACAGAAGAGCGAAACCGAATAAAGGATAAATTTTTGCGATAATCTTGTCAATTGGAAGTACAGTAGCCAGTATATAGTATACAATAATAATAATTGTAAAAGTCATTGCACTTACATTAGGTATCAGGTTGTGAAGTATATCAGCAGGTGACTTTATGAAGACTACTCCTACAAGAAGAAGGAGTACAATTGAAAACACCCTCATTATCTGCTGCATAGTAACACCTAGATTTTCTCCTACAATTTCTCCTATGCTGCTTCCCTTGGAACGTAATGATAGCATTCCTATTAAGAAATCATGTACTGCACCTCCAAAAATACAGCCAAAAACAATCCATAGAAATGCTGCCGGCCCCCAAAGAGCTCCTGCGATTGCTCCGAATATCGGCCCTGTTCCAGCTATATTTAGAAACTGTATCAAAAATGATTTTGGAGTGCTTAATTCTACATAATCGACACCGTCATTAAACTCTACTGCAGGAGTAGGTTTTTCAGGCTCTATGCCAAAGATTTTCTCTACAAGTTTTCCGTAGATAATATACCCTAAAACTAAGGCGATAATTGATAAAATAAAAGAAATCATATCTAATCATCCTCCTAAAAAAATTATTTTCATTATAATGATAACCTGATTTTCCAAAAAAACAAGAAGATTTAGTAAAATTTTTAGACATAGGTAATAAAAGAATATAAAATAAGCCAGTAGGTTTAAGGGCAGTATCATATAATTAGTTCTATTTATTTGTTCTTTTGGTAACAGATATCCGGCAACAGGATAAAATCATTTGAAAAAAGACAGAAACTGTTATATAATTAAAATATAATAATGCTTTTTTATATGGATTATAAAAATGAAGATTTTGTTAATAAAAAAAACGACAAGGAGGGGATACACAATTGACTAACGAAATATTCAGAATATTTTTAAAAGTAGCAGAATATGGAAGCATATCTAAAGCGTCAGAAAGTCTATATATTTCTCAGCCTGCTCTTTCCCAGAAACTGAAAAACCTGGAAGAAGAGCTGGATTGCGAACTATTTATACGAAGTAATAAAGGTATAGAGCTGACAGAATATGGAAAAATAGTCCGTCAATATTTCTTGGCATCTGAAGAAATAATAGAAGAAATGAAGAAGGAAATAGAAAGCAGGAAAAATAACATCTTAAATATACGGATAGCGGCAACTCCTACAATATGTAATTATTCATTGCCCTGTGTCGTATATCATCTGAAACAGCATTATCCTAACTTACAGGTGGAGCTTTATAGTAGAAATGACAGTTCGGTTATAGGGCATGAAATCATTAACGGGAGATGCGATATCGGATTTATTTCAGAATCTATAGAGTATAGTAAGGTTCTGGAATCTAAAGAAGTTTACAGAGAAAAAATTGTGTTAGTTGGCGGGACTGTAGATGATAAATATCCTGATTTTATAGATGTAAAAGATTTAAAAAGATATGATTTAATGAAAATTTCTACAGATGAAGATATAACAAAGATAATTTCAAAAAATATAGATGGTGTTGAGAATCTTAAATTTACATATAATCTTGAAAGTATAGATGCTATAAAGTCATGCATCATAAATGGATACGGTCTGGCATTTTTACCTTATTCTGTAATTAAGAAGGAACTTTATCATAAGGAAGTAAAGATAATAAATATAGAAAATATAGAAATGTTCCAGAATGTCTGCCTTATAAAAAGAAATGATAATACAGCAGGACTGGAGAAGGTAATACAGTATACCAGAAGACATATTTCAGAATTTATCTGCTGACATAGATTTCCCAGATACCATTTAGAGGCTCTTCTACATGGTACAGCAGGTTAGTTAATCTGCAGAATTCTGATATGTTTGAAACAGCACAGCTGTGGTCAACGACGAATACAAGTACATTTTCTTCATTGAGAAGATGTATGTTTGATTTTACTTTCATAAGAGGGAGAGGGCATATAAGCCCTAAACAGTCAATTTTAACCATTATAAATCCTTTCATGATAGGAGTGAGGGACTGCCTTGTATTTACTGTAAGCAAGCTTATGTATTTTTAGAAGGCAGTCCTGGCTCCATTTTTATTTGTTAGGAAAGTAAATTTACCTTTTTTAAGTAGTTTTTAAGTAGTTATAGATATATTTTATTTTCTAGTCACTATTACAGATATATTTTTCTACACAGTATCCTGCAATTGCTCCATCTCCTACAGCAGTTGCAACTTGCCTCAGATATTTATTTCTTACATCTCCTACACAATAAACCCCTTCAATATTAGTTTCCATTTTTTCATTAGTTATGATGTATCCTTCGGGAGTCATATCTATATACTCCTTAAAAATTTCTGTATTAGGAAGATATCCTATAAAAAGAAAGCATGTGTCTACATTTACAGGAATGAGGTCTGACGTTCTTGTATCCTTTAAATTGACTGTTTCCAGATGTTCATTTTTACTTTCAAAAGAATGGACTTCCGTATTCCATATAAATTCAATTTTTTCATTTGAAAGGGCGTTATCTCTGGCAATCTGATTACAGTCCATGATTCCTTTATCATGAAGGACAGAAATGATGACCTTTTTTGCAAATTTTGTAAGAAAAACAGCTTCTTCGATTGCAGAATCACCGCTACCTACAACTAAAACAGTCTTTCCTGAATTTGCCGCTGCATCACATGTTGCACAGAATGAGATTCCTTTATCATATAGAAATTTTTCTTCATTAAGGGCTCTAGTCAGCCTCGGCTTACCTCCGGTAGCAATTATAACAGCTTTGGCTCTATATATATTCCTGAAAGTTTCTACTTCCTTTATTTTATCAGAAAGTTTTACAGATTTTACATCAGTAAGCTTGAAGGAAACTCCAAAATTTTTAGCCTGTTTCTGAAACCGGTTCATTAAATCCAGACCACCGATACTGTCAGGAAATCCTGGATAATTGGCAATTTCACTTGTATATGTAGCAAGCCCCCCTACTAGGGACTTTTCAATAATAAGAGTTTTTAACTTGGCTCTTCCACAGTAAATCCCCGCAGTCAGTCCTGCACTTCCGCCGCCAATGATGATGACATCATAAAATTCAGTTTTCTTTTCCATGTATATACTCCAGTTAATTTATTCTTTAAGAACAATATTTATAAGAATTTTAGAACCGATAAATGCTCCGATTAATAAGGAAATGGCAAAAACCCATCCGCTTAAGGAAAGAGCAGATAATCCTGAAAACAGAGCACCTACATTACAACCGTTTGCAAGTCTGGCACCGGCTCCCATTAAAAATCCTCCGAAAATACCTGCAAATAACTGCTTCTTATTTTTAATTTTCTTAATTTTGAATTCGGAAGCCAGGAGAGTGGCGAGTAAGGCACCTACAATAATTCCTATATTCCTTATTGAACCTCCGTCCTGAAGGATAGGGGTAACTATGGATTTTCCCATACCTTTATGTGCTATAAAATATGCCCATTGTGTAGTGTCAATACCTATGAGCCTAAAAAGTTTAGCTCCCCATACGGCAAAAGTTCCGGTAACTCCCCATGCCCTTCCAAAAACAGCAAGATGGGCAGTAGCTAAAACACCTAGAAGAACGGCACCGGCATTATATGAAAGGGGATTTTTAAAAATTCTTTTATAAATGTCATTCTGGCTAAGTTTATTAAAAAATTCCATATTATACTCCTCTTTTATATTAGTTATTTTATATTATTTTGTTTTTTCCACAAAAATATTCCATTCACCTTCATCTATTTCTTCAACCTCAACATTGTATCCTACTTTTCTTCCCCATTCAGGAATATTCTTGATTGCACATGAATGGTCTACATTAACTATAACTACATCTCCCACTTCAACTGTTTCCAGTTTATTCTGCAGTTTTATTAATGGAATAGGGCAAGCTTCCCCTAGACAGTCTAATAAATGTTCTTTCATTTTAGTTACCTCCATATTTTTATTTTTCAGATTGATTTACAGTTTTTATAATATTTAACGGATTATTCATCAGAACCAAGTTTTTTCTTCTGCCATTTAATAGATAAGATATATAGCAGTGCTATGATAGAAAACTGAAAAATAAGAGCTCCGATAAATCCTAAATGTTTAGGAAGATAAATAGCAAGGTTCTTATTTTCAAAAGCAGGTTCTAGAATACCGGTTACCCATGCTCCTAGAACAGAGCCTAGGATAAATGTAAAAAAGGAAACCCATTGAAGTTCGAAACCTTCTCCAAATCTCATCAGAGTTCCTGATGCACATCCACCAGCAATAACCATACCTATTCCGAACATTATTCCACCAATAACAGTAAGGACTGAAATAGTAGAAACGGAATCTAAACCTATAAACTTGCCTCCATTTAATACAGAACCGAAACTGATGGCTGTAAATCCAATAGTTCCGATAGAAATTGCTAAAAGTACGGCACGTGTCAAGGATGTACTTCCTGTTATTATCGGATCCCTGAAAGCTGCTGTGAAACAGAATCTGGCCCTTTGTAGAACCATACCAAAGGCAATACCGAAAATCCAGAATGCTACAAGCTTTGGTTTATTAAGATAGAAACCGAAAGCGGTAATACCTATTATGAGGATAATTGCATAAGGTATCTGTGACTTTTTCTGTTTTCTTGGCTGTGCAGATTTTCTGATTTTAATTTCTTCACTCATAAAATACCTCCTGTAAAATATTTTTTTCACTTATTTTCTGATAAAAGTTTACCTCGAAAAAAATAATTTGGAATAAATAAAATAAAATCCAATATTCAAAAAATGAATAGAAGATTTCAGTATATCTAACTGTTAAACTCATGAGAAATTCAAATAAAATAACCGGAAATTCTCTAAACCTTTAGGTTCGTATATAGTTGACAAGATAGTAAAATCAGACTTTTTTAGCTATATTCTGGTAGACAGGTACAAAAGAGATGTAAAAACAAAATTTTAAGCTTACTTTAAGCTTTAATATGGTATAATAATTTTAAATTAAATTATTCAGGAGGATTATATGAAAAAAAATTTTATAACAGTATTATTGATATTTTCACTATTTCTTTCTAAAAATATCTTTGCAAATCCGTATCAGCCTGGTTCACAGTCATGGCATAACTGGAATGCAATGATGCAATCTGAAGTAGATAAGCAAAGAAGACAGCAGCAGCAACAGGGCGGTTATCAGAACCCACCGGTTCGTGTAGACAACCGTTCGTCCTATGATGTGTTTGTTTATAATGAGAATACGGGAGAATGGCTTTATAAAGAACGTGTATTAAAAACAACAGGGAAAGCAGTTTATAATACAGCTAAAAGTGAATTTAAAAGAAAATACGGTAAAAATGCTACAAATGGATTTGTCTGGCTTTCTAATGATCTGCCATTTGTTGGGCTGCTGAAAGATAAAAGCGGAAAATGGTTTGCATATCAAACAACTAAGTCAAAAGAGAGAGAAAATTTTATAGCCTATTGTCAGACGCAGAATTTTGATTGTAGATATCCGCTTGACGGCTATCAGAAATTAAGCGGATATGGAAACAAGAACTTTAAATTATTCGTTACAAATAATCAAACAGGGGAGTATGCGCTTTATTATGTACCGAATGTCATCAATAGCGATGTCGCTATCAAAATGGCAGAACAAAGAATGATAGAAGAAGGGAAAAATCCGAAACAGTTTGTAGTCAGTGAAATTTGGGAAGGCAATAATAATTTGCACATATTTTTTTGGAAAAACAAAATATGGTGAATGGATAAAGAGAAGCGAATGGAGTTCCGGGGAATCATTTGAGAAGTTTAGAAGCCATTATGACGATTTATTTAAAAAGAATTCTTCCGGATACTACGAATACGTTGATGGATTTTATTTAAAAAATTGCTGTAGTGTTGACAGTAACGGGAAATTAATAGAAAATAAAGTAAGACCCTAAAACACCGGGATATCTAAATTTTAGACTTTTTATAACAGATGTTTGTAAATTGATATAAGAGAAAAGAGTTAATAAGACTGATAAATATATTTTTTGGTTTTATTAATCTGGACAAAATATGTAAGCAAGAATAAGAAGCCGTTTTGTGATTTAATATTCTTAAATAACCCGTTAAATACATTTAAGGAGAAATCACAAAATGGCATTTAAACATCTTACCGTAAATGGACTGGTCTGGATAAGTGGTATCTATACAGAAGTGTCTAGCTTAATTTGACAAATCAAGATTAAAAAGCAAGTAAGAAAACAAGTGAAAATTAATGTTGACAAAAATAAGAAAAAATAATATACTTAAAATAACTAATGACAGATTGTAACTGCAGAGCAGGCAAAACTTTGGTTAGTAAACACAAATTTCAGTATCCTGAAACTGTTAAGGAAACCATATTTTATTGTGTTTAGTAGTCAAAGTTTTTCTTTATAATAAGGAATTTGAAGATAGTAGTTTCTATATGTAACAAAGGAGCAGGAATATAATGATTATAAAAAAGATATTAAATAATAATGTCGTTTTATCTGAAAAAAATAATCAGGAAATAGTTGTAATGGGAAGAGGTATAGCTTTTGGTAAAAAAGTTGGGGATATACTGGAAGAGAATAATATAGACAAGACTTTTTATTTACAGAATCTTGATACTTCTGAAAGGTTCAAGGAACTGTTAAAGGATGTGCCCATGGACATCGTATCCCTCTCCTATGATATAATTGAATATGCAAAAAAAGCTTTAAATATAAAATTTAATGACTTCATATATATAACTTTGACAGATCATTTAAACTATGCTGTAACTAGGAACAGGGGAAATATAGGATATACAAGTGCCAATGCCCTCACATGGGAAATAAAAAGATATTATACGAAGGAGTATAGTGTGGGAATTAAAGCCCTTGAACTCATTAAGAAAGAAATGGATGTTGAATTTTCAGAGGACGAGGCTGCCAATATTGCCCTGCATATTGTAAATGCCAGAAACAGCAGTGGAAACGAGATGGGAGAAACTATACAGGCAGTGGAAATGACACAGGATATACTGAATATAATAAGATATACTTTTAATAAGCCTGTAGACGAAAGTACAATAAGCTTTGAAAGATTTATAACCCATCTGAAATTTTTCTTTGAGAGAATAAGTAGGGATATACAGTTTTCAGATGATGATGATTTTATCTATAGGGAAGTGAAGAAAAAATACTTTGTCGCTTATGAATGTGTAAAAAAGATAGAAAAATATCTGTCTGAAAGGCATAAACGTTCCCTGACAAAAGAGGAAAAGTCATATCTGACGTTACATATACAGAAAATAACACAGGATAACTGACTGTAATTATAGTAAAGTTAAAGTAAATGAAATAAAATAAAATAAAAGGATTGTGACTATTAGATTAGGCAAAACTGACTGAAAAAAGCATAAATTTATTATGCCTGTTTTCAAGTTATGTTTTGCCTTTTGTTTTTATCTGTAATTTCATTGATAGGTAAGTCAATAAAAATTATAATAAATATATTTAGGAGGTTTTAGTATGAAGTATCGTGAATTAGCTGAAAATATTGTAAAGGCAGTAGGGGGAAAGGAAAATATAAACAGCCTTACCCATTGCGTTACAAGGCTCCGGTTTAAGCTTAAAGATGAAGGAGTGGCACAGACAGATGTCCTGAAGAAGATGGACGGAGTAGTTACAGTAGTCCAGAGCGGGGGGCAGTATTAGGTTGTCATAGGAAACCATGTTCCTGATGTATTTAAGGAAGTTACAGCAGCTGCTGGAATAGGTGGGGGAGAAGCTGCAGATGATGACAGTGGGGAAAAGATGACGGTATTTAACAGGATTATTGATATCCTTTCAGGAGTGTTTGCCCCTACGCTCGGAATACTGTCAGCAACAGGAATGATTAAAGGTCTGGTTTCCCTGTTTACAACTTTCGGGATAATCTCAAAGACATCAGGAACGTATAATATATTACAGGCTACTGGAGACAGCCTCTTTTACTTTTTTCCTATCTTTCTGGGATTTACGGCGGCAAAGAAATTTAAGCTGAACCAGTTTACGGGAATGGCTATAGGAGCTTCCCTTGTCCACCCCCTTGTAGTAGGAATGTTAAAAAATGAAGTCCTGTTTACGGCATTTAAAGGGACTCCTATATTAGAGACAGGAGTTAAGGCACTATTTATGGGGATTCCTGTACTTCTTATGAACTATACATCAAGTGTAGTGCCTGTAATAGTGGCAGTCTTTTTTGCATCAAGGATAGAAAGGTTCTTTACTAAAGTTATTCCTGATGTAGTCAAGACATTCCTTGTCCCTTTCTGTACATTACTTGTAATAGTTCCATTGACATTCCTGACAATAGGACCTGTAACAACATGGGCTGCCCAGGCAGTAGGAGCATTTACAATGCTGCTTTCTAAAATCAGCCCTATACTGGCAGGAGTACTGATAGGGACTTTCTGGCAGGTATTTGTAATGTTTGGACTGCACTGGGGACTTATACCTATTGCAATAAACAATATAGCTGTTATGAAAACAGATACGATACTGATGTTTGCTTTCCCGCCGTCATTTGCACAGATAGGAGTAGTTCTGGCAATAATGTTAAAGACTAAGGATAAGAAACTTAAGAGCCTGACTATACCTGCTTTCATTTCAGGAATTTTTGGAGTGACGGAGCCTGCTATATACGGGATTACCCTTCCTAAGAAGAAGCCTTTCATAATAAGCTGTATAGCTGCAGGAATAGGTGCAGTTGTTGCGGGAATATTCGGAACATTGAAATATTCCATGGGAGGTCTTGGAATATTTGGGATTCCCACATTTATAAATCCGGAAAAAGGAATAGACTTAGGTTTCTATGGAATGATAGTCGCAATAACAGTAGCATTTATATTAGGTTTTATACTGACATATGTGACATATAAGGATGATGAGGAAGAAATGGCATTGACTCCGGGAGCAGGAATAATAGGAGAAGCCATACCTGAATCAGAATTACAGGAAGAAGTGAAAAGAGCAAGGGCAGACAAGATAGGAAGCCCTTTGAAAGGAACGGTTAAGAAACTGGTACATATTGAAGACCCTGCCTTTGCTTCAGAAGCTCTCGGGAAAGGAGTAGCAGTAGTACCGGATGAAGGAAAACTGTTTGCACCGGAAGACGGAACGATAGTAACATTTTTTCCGACAAACCATGCTATAGCCATGATAACAGAAAGAGGTGCGGAGATACTTATGCATGTGGGGCTGGATACGGTACAGCTTGAAGGAAGGCACTTTTATCCTAAGGCGAAGGAAGGGGATGAAGTAAAAAAAGGAGATCTGCTCCTGGAATTTAATATTGATGAGATAGTAAAGGAAGGATATTCTGTAACGACTCCTGTCATAATAACAAATATGGATGACTATCTGGACATAATACCGGCAGACAGTGAAAATGTAAGTTACGGTGAGGAAATAATAACACTTGTTAATTATTAGATATCTGCTTTGATAGTATGAATTTAGGCAGTATGTCCAGTGAATTAAAAGAACTGAAATGGAAATATTAAAATAATTTTTGGAGGTAAAAATGGGATTCAGGGAAGACTTTTTATGGGGAGGGGCTACGGCAGCCAACCAGTATGAAGGTGGATATAATGAAGGTGGAAGGGGGCTTGCAAATGTCGATCTTGCTCCTGTAGGTCCGGACAGACTTGGAGTAATAACAGGAAAAAGGAAGATGCTTGAATTTGAAGAAGGATATTTCTATCCTGCAAAGGAAGCGGTAGACTTCTATCATAGGTATAAGGAAGATATAGCTCTCCTTGCTGAAATGGGCTTTAAGACATTCAGGCTATCCATAGGATGGAGCAGGATTTTTCCTAAAGGGGATGAAGAGACACCAAATGAAGAAGGTCTGAAGTTCTATGAGAATGTATTTAAGGAATGTAGGAAATATGGGATAGAACCGCTTGTTACAATTACCCATTTTGACTGTCCTGTCCACCTGATAACAGAATATGGCGGATGGAGGAACAGGAAGCTGATAGACTTCTACAGGAACCTGTGCAATGTGATATTCAAGAGGTATAAAGGACTTGTAAGGTACTGGCTCACATTTAATGAAATAAACATGATACTTCATGCTCCGTTTATGGGGGCAGGGCTCGTCTTTGAAGAAGGGGAGGATGAAGAGAAGGTAAAATATATAGCTGCCCATCATGAACTTGTGGCAAGTGCCTGGGCAACTAAAATAGCCCATGAAGTAGATCCGGAAAATATGATAGGATGCATGGTTGCAGCAGGAGAATATTATCCGATGACGGCAAAGCCTGAAGATGTATTCAAGGCTCAGGAGCAGAACAGGGAAACATACAGCTTCATAGATGTCCAGTCAAGGGGATATTATCCAGGCTATCTGATAAAATATCTTGAAAGGAAAGGTATTGACATTGATATAACAGAAGAGGATAAAAAGATATTGAAGGAAAATACGGTTGATTTTATAAGTTTTTCCTATTATTCTACGAGATGTTCCTCTACGGATCCGCAGGAAATAACCTCAGGAAACATATTTGCCTCAGCAAAAAATCCTTATCTGAAAGCATCTGAGTGGGGATGGCAGATAGATCCCCTGGGATTCAGGACTACAATGAATAACTTATATGACAGGTATCAGAAGCCGCTGTTTGTGGTAGAGAATGGACTGGGGGCAGTGGATATACCAGATGAAAACGGCTATGTGGAAGATGATTATAGGATAGCTTATTTAAGAGACCATATAAAATCTATGAAGGATGCGGTAGAAATAGACGGTGTCGAGCTGCTGGGATATACTACTTGGGGATGTATAGACCTGGTATCGGCAGGTACAGGAGAAATGAAAAAGAGATACGGTTTTGTATATGTTGACAGGGATAATGATGGAAAAGGGACGTTAAAGAGGAGCAAGAAAAAATCTTTTGAATGGTATAAAAAAGTAATAGGAACAAATGGAGAAAACCTGGAATAATTATATAACGGTAATATTATAAGAAATAAGAAATTTATTATACTTATAAAGGAAGGATAGCTACAATGAAGAAGACTTTGTATTTAATGAGACATGGTCAGACTTTGTTTAATTTAAGGAAGAAGATACAGGGGAGCTGTGACTCCCCGCTAACGGAACTTGGGAAGAAACAGGCGGAAATAGCCGGGAAATACTTCAAGGAAAATGGAATAAGCTTTGACCATGCCTACTCTTCAACTCAGGAAAGGGCGGTAGACACTTTGGAAATTGTAACTGATTTTAAAATGCCGTATACGAGGCTTAAAGGAATCAAAGAATGGGATTTTGGAGTATTTGAAGGAGAGAGTGAAGACCTGAATCCTAAGCATGCTGAGGGAGAAACATATAAGGAATTTTTTAAGAAGTTTGGTGGAGAAAGCTTTGAAGAGGTAACAGAGAGGGTGAATAGAACCTTAACTGAAATTATGGATAAGGAAAATCATGAATCGGTTCTGGCAGTAAGTCATGGAGGGGCATGCTATACATTCTTTCTGAAATGGGAAAAGAAAATACAGTTAAATGGAATTGCAAACTGCTCTATCTTTAAATATGAATATGAAGAAGGTCGGTTTAGATTTATTGAAATAATAAACCACAATTTTGAAAATTTAAAATAAGGATGAAAACTGAATACTGAATCAGTCAAATTACAATAGAAAGAGGGATTAAAATGAAAAGGTATATGTTATTTTTTACATTGTTTCTATTAAACGGCATACTGTTTTCTGCTGCTGAATCCGTAACACAGACTTTTAATTTAAAGGCACAGGTATTTGATTATGGTCAGAACATAGTAGCGGTTGAAATTCAGAAGGGAAACCTGAAAAATATTGATGAAAAAAGTCTGGATACAGAGACTTTTAAAGTACATGCTAAAGGAGAACTTCCTAAAGTTAATGGGAAAGATATATTTCCGGTTATGGATGAAAAGACAAAAACACTAGGACTTTTTAATGTGGATAGGGAGATAACAAGGCTGTATGTGAATAATAAGGGGAACATAGTCCTGGAATTAAAATATGGGCAAAATATACCGGGTTCAGGAACACTTGCCTACATTACAGGGGAAGTCAGTAGAAATGTACTGATGGATTTAACTTATACAGTGACTCAGGAGAAAGATTTCCGTTTAAAAAATGGAACCGTTATAAGCAAAGAGTCAGTTTATAAACAGGGAAAAGTAGTTGACGAAGAAGCAGATAAATTTATTTCCAGAACATCTTCGAATGGAATAAATTATCAATATTATACACCTGAAAATACAGTTAAATCTAAAAAATATCCTCTAATCATATGGTTTCATGGAAACGGAGAAGGAGGGTATAAGGAATACAGGAACAATGTTTCTCAAAAATTAGCTAACAGGGGTGTAGTAGCCTTTGGAGAAAAAGAAACTCAAAAAATATTTGGAAAGGCGTATGTAGTGGCACCTCAAGTGGATGATACATGGTACAATAACTATTCAAAAGGATATATAGGAAAAATAAAAGTAATGATAGACGATATTGTAGCCAGAAATTCTAATATAGATAAAGACAGGATATATATATTTGGAGCATCGGCAGGAGGATACATGGCCATAAGAATGGGAATTGAATATCCAGGATACTTTGCGGGAATAAATGTAAGTGCTCCTGCAGTAAATCTGGCACCGGAGAGGGGTGGAGCAGCTACAACCGAAGAAGAGCTGGAAAAATTAGTTCATACTCCGCTATGGCTTGTACATGCTGAAAATGATCCTACGGTAGCATATTCTACTTCAAGTAAGTGGATTTATGAAAGGTTAAAAGGCGGAAACGTATTTTTAACAGCCTATCCTAATGTTAAGATAGGAGAAACTGAATATAATGGACACTGGTCGTGGATATACAGCTTAAGAAATATGCCTGTTAATGCTAGAGAAGAGAATCTATTTCAGTGGATGTCAAAACAGACTTTAAAGAAATCCTTTTAAAATTATTTTTGTAAAATTAAATATATTTTATATACTGCTCAATATATTATAAGAAATAACTAGAAAATAAGAAATTTAAATCAGTATTTGTAAGGGTTTGAGAGAATTTTTAGAAAAAGTCCAAAAAAACGTAAAAAAGGGTATTGACAAAGGTTGGAGTATTTGATAGAATATATTCTGTCAATCGGGAAGGTTGGCGAGGACAATGGGAACAGGACAGGAAAAGGAAGACGACCTGGAAAAGGGAAGAGCACAAGATGAATGAAAAGAAGACGAAGGTGAGATATAAAGTTGAATGAAGAGTTTGATCCTGGCTCAGGATGAACGCTGACAGAATGCTTAACACATGCAAGTCGATGAGAGCGGCTCCATTTTTTTTGGGGCTGGATATCATGGCGGACGGGTGAGTAACGCGTAAAGAACCTGCCCTGCGGACTGGGATAACAGCTGGAAACGGCTGATAAGACCGGATACTATGTGGGAGCTGCATGGCATCTGCATGAAAAGGGATGCCGCGGGAGGGCTTTGCGTCCTATTAGCTGGTTGGTGGGGTAACGGCCTACCAAGGCGATGATAGGTAGCCGGCCTGAGAGGGTGGACGGCCACAAGGGGACTGAGATACGGCCCTTACTCTTACGGGAGGCAGCAGTGGGGAATATTGGACAATGGAGGAGACTCTGATCCAGCAATTCTGTGTGCACGAGGAAGGTTTTCGGACTGTAAAGTGCTTTCAGCAGGGAAGAAGGAAGGTGACGGTACCTGCAGAAGAAGCGACGGCTAAATACGTGCCAGCAGCCGCGGTAATACGTATGTCGCGAGCGTTATCCGGAATTATTGGGCATAAAGGGCATCTAGGCGGGGGACTAAGTCGGGGGTGAAAACTGGTGGCTCAACCACCAGCCTGCCCTTGAAACTAGTTTCCTGGAGTACTGGAGAGGTGGACGGAACTACACGAGTAGAGGTGAAATTCGTAGATATGTGTAGGAATGCCGATGATGAAGATAGTTCACTGGACGGTAACTGACGCTGAAGTGCGAAAGCTAGGGGAGCGAACAGGATTAGATACCCTGGTAGTCCTAGCTGTAAACGATGATCACTGGGTGTGGGCAGGAAGACTGTCTGTGCCGAAGCTAATGCGATAAGTGATCCGCCTGGGGAGTACGGCCGCAAGGCTGAAACTCAAAGGAATTGACGGGGACCCGCACAAGCGGTGGAGCATGTGGTTTAATTCGACGCAACGCGAGGAACCTTACCAGATCTTGACATCCTCAGAAGAAACAGGAAGCTGTTTTGTGCCTTAGGGAACTGAGAGACAGGTGGTGCATGGCTGTCGACAGCTCGTGTCGTGAGATGTTGGGTTAAGTCCCGCAACGAGCGCAACCCCTATTGCCAGTTACCATCATTAGGTTGGGGACTCTGGCGAGACTGCCTGCGAAGAGCAGGAGGAAGGTGGGGATGACGTCAAGTCATCATGCCCCTTATGATCTGGGCTACACACGTGCTACAATGGTTGGTACAGAGAGGTGCGAGGCAGTGATGCGGAGCGAATCTTGAAAGCCGATCTAAGTTCGGATTGAAGTCTGCAACTCGACTTCATGAAGTTGGAATCGCTAGTAATCGCAGATCAGCAATGCTGCGGTGAATACGTTCTCGGGTCTTGTACACACCGCCCGTCACACCACGAGAGTTGTCTGCACCTGAAGCTGCCGGTCCAACCGCGAGGGGGAAGGCATCTAAGGTGTGGATAGTGATTGGGGTGAAGTCGTAACAAGGTATCCGTACCGGAAGGTGCGGATGGATCACCTCCTTTCTAAGGAGAACGGGAACCTTTGGGAGTCTTCCTGTCCTGAACAGTCTTATGGAGTCTGAGGGCGTGTAGCTCAGGTGGTTAGAGCACTGTGCTGATAACGCAGGGGTCACTGGTTCGAGTCCAGTCATGCCCACCAAAGAAGACGGATTATGGGGATATAGCTCAGTTGGGAGAGCGCCGCCCTTGCAAGGCGGAGGTCAGCGGTTCGAACCCGCTTATCTCCACCATATATGAAAAGGATTTAAGACAGGACAATGGGAAATGAATAGTGGAAACAAGAGTTACAACTGAGAGGCGAAAGAAGGGCACACGGAGGATGCCTAGGCAACTACAGCCGAAGAAGGACGCGCTAAGCTGCGAAAAGCCCGGGGGAGGTGCACAGGACCTTGGATCCCGGGGTATCCGAATGGGAGAACCTGTATGGCGGGAGGCCATAGACGAGAGGGGTAAGCCGGCGAACTGAAACATCTAAGTAGCCGGAGGAAAGGAAAGTAAAGACGATTCCCTTAGTAGCGGCGAGCGAAGGGGGAGGAGCCTAAACCGCATGTATGAATGATCAGGCTGGAGCTGTACATGCGGGGTAGAGGGGCCATGGATGCCGACAGCCGAGGAGGCACGAACGGAAGGATGTGAAGCGGAACCTTGCTGGGAAGCAGGACCGGAGGGGGTGAAAGTCCCGTACGCGCAGGCATCCGGAAGGGGACATGGGACCCCGAGTAGCATCGGGCACGAGGAATCCGGTGTGAATCAGCGTGGACCATATCACGTAAGGCTAAATACTGTAGTTGACCGATAGAGGAGAGTACCGTGAGGGAAAGGTGAAAAGAACCCTGAGCAAGGGAGTGAAAGAGAATCTGAAACCGTGTGCCTACAAGCGGTAGGAGCACCTTAAGGTGTGACTGCGTGGATTTTGGTTAATCATCCTGCGAGTCATGGTGTGTGGCGAGGTTAAGTAAGCGGAGCCGAAGGGAAACCGAGTCTTAAGAGGGCGCTAGTCGCATGCCATGGACGCGAAACCTGGTGATCTAGGCCTGTCCAGGCTGAAGCTGAGGTAAGACTCAGTGGAGGGCCGAACTCACCGTCGTTGAAAAGCCGGGAGATGAGGCAGGTCTAGGGGTGAAAAGCCAATCGAACCAGGAGATAGCTCGTTCTCTCCGAAATGCATTTAGGTGCAGCCTCGGGAGCAGACATGCGGGGGTAGAGCACTGTATGACCTAGGGGGCGCATAGCTTACCGAAGTCAAGCAAACTTCGAATACCGCATATTGATGCCCGGGAGTGAGTCCATGGATGACAAGGTCCTTGGACGAGAGGGGAACAGCCCAGACCGCCGGCTAAGGTCCCAGATCATGTCTGAGTGGGAAAGGAGGTGGATATTCCCAGACAACCAGGAGGTTGGCTTAGAAGCAGCCATACCTTGAAAGAGTGCGTAATAGCTCACTGGTCGAGAGTATCTGCGCCGAAGATATAGCGGGGCTAAGACATGAACCGAAGCCGCGGGGGCAGGCACATGCCTGTCCGGTAGGAGAGCGTTCTGTAGGCTGAAGAAGGGGGGCTGCAAGGCCTTCTGGAGGCATCAGAAGTGAGAATGCAGGAATGAGTAGCGAGAAGGAGGGCGAGAATCCCTCCGGCCGGAAGTCCAAGGTTTCCAGGGGAAGGCTTGTCCGCCCTGGGGGAGTCGGGACCTAAGCAGAGGCAGGGATGCGCATGCGAATGGGAAACAGGTTAATATTCCTGTACCGCCCGGTATTGCCAGAGAGATGGAGTGACGCAGGAAGGTACGCGGGAAGGCTGACGGAATAGCCTTTCTAAGGGTGAAGCATGGCTATGCAGGCAAATCCGCATAGCTAGATGTGAGGCCTGACGGGTAAGTGCTTAGGCATAAGCCGCGGATCCTACACTGCCGGGAAAAACTTCTATCGAGATGCCGGGTGCCCGTACTGGAAACCGACACAGGTGGACAGAGTGAGAAACTTAAGGCCGACAGGATAACTCCAGCTAAGGAACTCTGCAAAATAGCCCCGTAACTTCGGGAGAAGGGGTACCTGAGATACCTGAAGGGAGAGACGCCCGGAGGGGAAACAGGTCGCAGTGAAGAGTCCCAAGCAACTGTTTACCAAAAACACAGGTCTATGCTAAGCTGAAAGGCGACGTATATGGGCTGACACCTGCCCAGTGCCGGAAGGTTAAGAGGAGGGTTGAGAGATCCGAATTGAAGCCCCGGTGAACGGCGGCCGTAACTATAACGGTCCTAAGGTAGCGAAATTCCTTGTCGGGTAAGTTCCGACCTGCACGAATGGTGAAATGATTTGGGAGCTGTCTTGGCTGGAG
>JBHACQ010000031.1:0-6046 GCA_041854625.1 Leptotrichia sp.
ATAATTAAAATATAAAGAAAATTGATTGCAGGGACTTACTGTCCCTAATGCTATAATACTGAATATAATATATATTTTAGATGGAAATGGAGGAAGGTAGACAGTAAAATGTATGTAAATGAAATAATAAAGGAAATACAGATATCTGATATAAGAAAAATATATGAAAAGATGCAGCAGTATGAGGATACTATAAATATGTCACTGGGAGAACCGGATCTTGATGTCCCTTTAGCAGTAAAGGAAACTGTAGCTTATCACGCCCTAAATACAAAGATAAAATATTCTCCTGTCGGAGGATTGCCGGAGTTAAGAAAAAGGATAGCAGACTTTTATAACAGGACTTTTGACGGGAAATACACTATGGATAACGTACTGGTGACAGTTGGTTCTACAGAGGGGCTGTCTTCTGTAATGAAGACCATAATAAATGAAGGAGATGAAGTTCTCCTCCCGACACCTGCTTATCCAGGATACGGCCCATTAATTAAGATGATGGGAGGTAATCCTGTATATATAGGACTTAGAGAAAATAAATTTGTACTGACAGCAGAATTGTTAGAGGAATATGTTACAGATAAGACTAAACTGATAATATTAACTTCTCCCAATAATCCTTCAGGAACAATACTGGAAGAAAATGAAATGAAGAAAATAGTGGATTATCTTAAAGAGAAGGAAATATATATTATAAGTGACGAAATATACGCCTCTATAGTTTTTGATAAATATACATCCTTTGCTAAGTTTTATGAGGAACTGAAGAAACAGCTTATAATAATAAGCGGTTTTTCCAAATCGCATTCAATGACAGGGTACAGGATAGGATATGTCATAATGAGTCCTGAGCTGCAGCAGGAAGTAAAGAAAGTGAGCCAGTACAATGTAACAAGTGCATCGACACTTTCCCAGTACGCAGCGATGACAGCACTGGATAAATGTTCTGATACCAGAGGGATATCCCGTATATATAAAGAACGGGTAGATTATTTTTCAGAAGAACTGGAGAAGCTGGGATTTAAATGTCTCAAAGCGAAAGGGGCATTTTATGTATTTGCAGGATATGATAATATTAAGGAACTCAAAAATCTGAAATCACTTGACTTTGCTTTTGATCTTCTTGAAAAAACAGGACTGGCAGTAGTTCCAGGATCTACATTTCAAGTGGAAGGTTATGTAAGATTTTCTATTGTCCATGATATCGCTGTACTTACAGATGCTATAAAGAGACTGAAGACATATATATCATGCTATCCGCAAAACTAAATTAAAAGAAACTAATTTTGGAAGGAAAATAGACGTGAAAAAAGGTCAGGAACTGGAAATAGAAGTAATAGGAATGGATTTTCCAAATAAGGCTTATGGCTATCATGAAGGTAAGAAAGTATATCCCATAGGAAATTATATTATAGGACATAAATTAAAGGGAATTGTAACAAAAGTCAGAAGCAAGAAGATAGAATTAAAAAGGATAACAGTATTGAAAAAAGGAGAAAATGAAATTGATGCGGCGTGTCCCCATTTTAACTTATGTGGTGGCTGTACTTTTCAGAATATAAGCTATGAAAATCAGGTTAAGCTGAAGGAAGAACTTATAGTAAATCTGTTGAGGAATGTATCCCATGAAGAATTTAGATTTGAAGAAGTTATAAAAAGTCCGGAAGAATTTGAATACAGGAATAAGATGGAATTCAGTTTCGGAAATGAAATAATAGAAGGGCCGCTAACCTTAGGTATGCATAAGAAAGGGAGTTTCCATGATGTAATAACAGTATCTGAATGTAGACTGATGGATTCTGATTTTAGGGAAATATTAAATTCTACAATAGGATATTTTTCTCAGCCTGCCATTTCAGAAGAAATCAGTTTTTATCATAGGCTGAAACATGAAGGATATCTGAGGAATATGGTAATAAGGAAAGGGAAGAAGACGGGAGAAATTTCCATAAATCTTGTTACTACATCCCAGAAGGATTTTGACTTGTCTGACTGGAAAGATAAGCTGCTGGAACTTCCTCTTAAAAATACTGTTACAGGTATTATACATACAATAAATGATAATCTGTCAGATTCAGTCCAGTCTGAAAAGGAAGTACTGCTTTATGGGAAAAGGGATATAAATGAACAGATATTTGGCTTTAACTTCAGAATAAGTCCCTATTCGTTTTTCCAGACTAATTCTGACGGGGTAGAGCTGCTTTACGGGAAAGTTCTTCAATATATTGAAGAAATAGGAAGGAGCAGCGGTAATAGAGATAACTCGGGAATAATATTTGACCTTTTCAGCGGGACGGGGACAATAGGGCAGATTGTATCAAAGAAGGCAAAAAATGTCTATGGTATCGAACTTGTGGAAGAGGCTGTAAAGAAAGCTAATGAAACAGCAATGGAAAATAATATAAAAAATGTCGAATTTATAGCAGGAGATGTATTTGAAAAGCTGGATGAACTGGATGGACGTAATATAAAACCGGATATAATAATATTGGATCCGCCTAGACCTGGAGTAGGGGAAAAGACACTGGTGAAACTGATGAAATATAATGTGAGAAATATTATTTATGTTTCATGTAATCCAAAAACTTTTGCAGCAGATTTGGAAATATTTAAGGGAAATGGATACAGGATAGAAAAATCATCACTTGTAGATATGTTTCCGCATACACCTCATGCTGAGATGGTCACATTGCTTGTAAAAAAGGAAGCGTAATTTTAAATTATCATACAAAGTTAATTTTATATGCTTCAAGTGATTTAAACTATATACTACCAAAAATTTTGAAAAAATGTTAAAATAAAGTATTAAAGGATTATACGTTATCCTTAAAAAAACGTAAATACCATTAATGAGGAACTATTAAGATGGCAGGTAATTTAAGAAATATAGAAAAATCAATACGTTCGGCTATAAAGAAAGGAAAGGAAGTAAAACGTAGGCCAGGAACAGTATTTTCATACTTCCTGATGGGGATGATGACCTTCCTTATGGGGAAGTCGGAGCTGAATACTTCGGATGATTACAGAAATGACTTAAGTGCAACTAAGAAGCTGACTTTACTTCTGAAGGAAAGAAAAACAGAAAACAGGGAAATATTGAGAACATCTGATACGGCAATATTTGCCCAGATGTCTGATAAAAATAGTGCAGTTGCAAAATCTCCATGGAATTCATGGCAGATAGGGGTGGATTTTTCTCAGAATAGCTGGGATTATATACATGATACATTGAAACTGGTAGCTGAATATCCCCTCGAAGGAATACTTACTGGAAGCGGGGACATCTATGACAGATATGCTTCCCTTATAAATTCAGGTTATATTTCATTAATGAAGGATATAAGCCTTTCTCAACTTAATTATGACAGGAAAATAGGATATGGGTGTGGACTGACACAGAATGAAATTATTTCAGAAGCTTTTATTCCTGATTTTATAAGTGACGAAGAGAGGGAAATGCTGGAAAAGGAAATGTATGAGGAAGCTGTGAGAAGCCTGAGAGAAAAAGATGAGAAAATTATAAAAAAAATGGCAGGAGAAATAATGAAGGAAAGATATACTTCACTGTCTAACAGTAGAATACTTACGGCTGCATGGGATGAAAGGACAGATTTCAGTATTGGACTGGCATCAGAAGAGATTATTTCTGAAGACGGAGAAGAAAAGGAAAAGGGACTCTACTATAAAATTATAGGTTGAATATAGAATGGAGATGATATTATGAAGATAGCCATGGCTGGAGATCATGCAGGATTTCAGATGAAGAAGGAATTAAAGGAAATGCTGGAAAAGGAAGGACATGAAGTAATTGATTTTGGTCCTTTTAATGAGGAAGGATGTGATCTTCCGGACTTTATATACCCTGCCTCCCTAGCAGTAGGAAGAGGAGAAGCAGACAGGGGGATTTTTATTGATGGCGTAGGATATGGAAGTGCCTTAATAGCAAATAAGATATATGGTGTATATGCAGCAGTATGCCAGGATCCTTTCTGTGCAGGTCTGGCACGTTCCCATTCAAATACAAATGTCCTTTGTCTAGGAGGGAAGATTATAGGGTCTGCCATTGCCCAGGAAATTGTGAAGACATGGATGTCTACAGAATACCTGTCAGATAATGAAAGGTATACAAAACGAGTAGATAAAGTAATTGAAATTGCTGAAAAGCATATAAGGAAGGAAATATAAGCTTATCTGGACTAAAATCTGAAGAAATGAATTGTAATTAGTTTGTGAACATATTTAGTAAAGAAAAGGAAGGAAATAATGAGTATTTTAAATGAACTGAATGATGAACAGAGGAAAGCAGCTGAAAAAATTAAAGGTCCTGTCCTGATACTGGCAGGAGCAGGAAGTGGAAAGACAAGGACAGTTACATATAGGATAGCCCATATGATAAAGGAGAAAGAGGTTTCCCCATTAAATATACTTGCACTTACTTTTACAAACAAGGCTGCCAGGGAAATGAAGGAAAGGGCAGAAGCATTAATAGGAGCAGAGGCGAATAATCTTGTGGTATCGACATTTCATTCGTTTTCAGTAAGGCTTCTTAAAACTTATTCTGAAAGAATAGGGTATGGAAGAAATTTTAATATATATGATACAGATGACCAGAAATCAATTATTTCCAAGATAATAAAAGAAATGAAAGGAACAGCAGCTGAAAAAATGTCACCTTCTGCTACTGCAAGCAGGATAAGCAGACTTAAGGAGGAAAGTATCGGACCTGAAGAACTGGAAGATAAAATTGACATCAAGATGCGTGATAATAGAATATTTTATGATGTATATAAAAAATATAATGAAGTATTGAAGGCAAACAATGCAATGGATTTTTCAGATCTGCTGCTGAATGCCAAAAAACTTCTTCAAGATCCGTATGTACTGGAAAGGGTACAGGAGAGATACAGATATATAGTAGTTGATGAATATCAGGATACAAATGATATACAGTATGAGATCGTCAGCATGATTGCAGCAAAATATAAGAATATATGTGTGGTGGGAGATGAAGACCAGAGTATTTATGCCTTCAGGGGAGCTAATATAAATAATATATTAAACTTTGAAAGGGATTACAGCAAAGCTTTTGTGGCAAAACTGGAAAGAAACTACAGGTCAACAAAGGTTATACTGGAAACAGCAAATGAAATTATAAAGAACAACAAGAGTTCAAAGGGTAAGAAGCTGTGGACAGATGGAGACAAGGGAGAAAAGATAAAAGTATTTAATGCAAATACAGTGTATGATGAAGCTGAATTTATAGTTAATGAAATAAAATCTAAAAAAAATTCAGGGGTGGATTATAAGGATATGGCTATCCTGTATAGGACTAATTCCCAGTCACGTGTACTTGAAGAAAAACTCCTGTCTGGAAATATTCCTTATAGAATCTATGGCGGAATGCAGTTTTTCCAAAGAAAAGAAATTAAGGATATACTGGCATATATGAGTCTTCTTAATAATACCAGCGATAATCATAATTTCTATAGAATAATAAATATTCCCAGAAGATCGATAGGGGATAAGACACTTGAAAAACTTTCGGAAATTGCCAATGAAAAAGGTGTCTCTATGCTGGAGTCACTTAAATATATAGATGAAATACAAGGTATAAGGGTATCAGTCAGGGAGTCGGCAAAGGGCTTCTATAATATGATTAACGACATATATCTAAAACTTGATGAGCTGACGGTAAAAGATGTGTTTGATGAAATACTTTCAAAGACAAAATATATAGATTCAATAGAAGAAAACAGGGAAGACAGGATAAAGAATATAGAAGAGCTCTTAAACAGTATAACTGAATATGAAAAACAGAATCCAGGACTATCACTTAGTGAGTATCTTGATATGGTGACTCTCACATCTTCAACAGATGACATGGAAGATGAAGAAAATTATATAAAGTTGATGACTGTACATAGTTCAAAAGGTCTGGAATTTGATCATGTATTTATAGCAGGAATGGAAGACGGGCTTTTTCCTTCATGTAATTATGACACTTCTGAAGAGGAAATAGAGGAAGAAAGAAGACTATGCTATGTTGCAG
>JBHACQ010000032.1:0-2517 GCA_041854625.1 Leptotrichia sp.
GGAAGCTTAAAGCTTGAATACGGAAGGTTCGGAGACATAGAAGAGAAGTCAGGGGAAGTAAGGCTGGAAGTAAAAGGGAATGACTACTACTCCATCAGACCGGAAGTGGGAATAGAATTCAAGTATAAGCAGCCTATGGCAGTAAGGACGACATTTGTGACTACTCTGGGAGTAGGCTATGAAAATGAGCTTGGAAAGGTAGGAGATGTAGGCAATAAGGCAAGGGTAAACTATACTACGGCAGACTGGTTCAACATAAGAGGAGAGAAGGATGACAGGAGAGGCAACTTCAAGGCAGACCTGAACATAGGAATAGAGAACCAGAGGTTCGGAGTTACCCTGAATGCAGGATATGACACTAAGGGAGAGAATATAAGAGGAGGAATAGGCTTCAGGGCAATTTATTAATAAAGTGGAGTAAAAGTTTATAAAGTTCACTATATATTTGAATTTTTTTTCATAACAATATTGTTTTTTTATTTTAAACTTGCTATAATAGGCAAGCTGAAATTATCAGTATTCAAAAAATAATAAAACAAATCTAATAAATGAAAAACTGTACAATTAGAGAATATTCCTATTATTAAATATTTTAATAAGCCTAAAAAATCTAAAAAATCTAATAAATTAAAAATACTACTTTATATTGTGGATTACGAAAGGAGAAAATTATGAGTAATAATATACGGAATATTGAAAAGCTTTTGAGAGCTTTTTCAAAAAGATGTAAGGAAGTTAAGTATTCAAAAGGACTTCTTCTAAGTTTTTTAATGTCCGGGGGATTATCTTATGCAACTGGAATGACAAAAAGAAATGATCCGGTTAAGGAAGCTGAAAAACAGCTTGCCACTTCAATAGAGGATATGAAGAAGCTGTTTAAGGAAGCTAGGAAAGAAAATAACAGGCTTCTCAGGAACTCGAATCTTGAACTGATTCAGTTAATGGAACAGGGAGACCATGTAGTAAAATCCCCATGGAGTTCATGGCAGTTTGGGATGGGCTACTTTCATAGTAACTGGAGAGGAGCACATAAAGGAAGAGGAGATAAGGCGGAAAAATATCCTTATGAAGGAATTTATACAAGATATCAAGCAGGAACTGCTGAGCAAATGTATAGATATATGACACCGGAATTAAGTCCGACAATGTATAGATATGTACCTATAACATCAGATTCTAAGGCTGCTTCTTCAAGTTCAAGGCAAGGATTAATTATGGAATATGGATTAATAAGCACAGCTGATGTATTAAAAAAACCAGTAAGTATTAAACTTAATGCTTCAATAAATCCAAAGGATGTAGGGAAAAAATCACCGACAAGCTTACCATCAGCACCAGACATAACACTACCAATATTTGAACCTAGGCTAATCAGCCTTCCGGAAGTTCCAAATTCTATACAAGTCAATGCACCAAGTATTTTACAGCCGCCTCAAATTAATTTTAAAGGTAAAGGATTTAATCAGGATGCAAAAATAGGAATGCCTAAAAGCAATATTATAGTTCAAAATTATGAAACATATGATACTGTGAATAAAAATACAGATAAAGAAGGTATAATAAATATAGAAGTAGAAAGAGGAGGAGTAAAGTGGTGGGGAAGTAATTTAGATGGAACAAGAAATGAAGATGTTCAATTGAAAGTTACAACGAGTATTCCAAATCAAGCAACTACTGGTGTAACACAAGGTGGCTTTAATCCTGCAGGTGCTGGAACATTTTACCTAGAAAGTGGTACAGTAAGTTACGGTACAAGCGATGGGTTGAATGCTTTTATTAATGAGCTAAGAGATCACAATGCAAGAATTTCTGGAAATTACGTAATAACAAATAAAGGCGGAGTAGAAACTTTAGTAAGAAATACCATATTTTTAAGCCATAACCCAGCAGGAGTAGGAGGAGGTAGAAGTCATGGAATTCCTGGTGGAATTTACGATGGACAGGCAAAGGCAGAAGAGAAAAGAGCTATTTTTGATGGAACCTTAACTATACATGGGACATCTACTCCTATTACAAGAAATTCAGCGAGCAGCCATGTTACAATAGGAGTGGAGCATCAGCTATGGTCACGTAGAAAATCATATGACTGGGTAACTGAAGGTGCCTACTCAACTTTTGAGAATAAAGGGACTATTAATTTAGCAACAGGATATAACATGATTGGAATTTTAATTGATGTAGAATACTGGGGAAATGATACGCTAGCAGATACTACAGGAGCTGCACATAAGACAGTAAATAGTGGTAAGATTATATTGAATGGTGGAAACAATATAGGAATTGACTATGGTGAATATCTTAATCAGACTTTCAAATCAGATCTAACAATAGGTGATATTATTGTTAAAGGAAGTAAGAATTATGGACTTAGAATGGCTAATATTTTTCCAGGAAATGAAGGGTATTTTGATAAAGGAACAACAATTCAATCAGGAGGAGAAAATAAAAAAATATTAGTCCAAGGAAATAATAATATTGGAGTTTCAATTGCTAAATTCTTATCTTCATCTGAAAATA
>JBHACQ010000033.1:0-8138 GCA_041854625.1 Leptotrichia sp.
CTATATTTCTAATATAAAGTTTTCTACTACAAATTATTTAAATAATTTAAAGCTATCTATTGTAAAATTCCATTAATTATTGTATACTTTAGTATAAATCATTTTTAGGAGGGAAATAATGGTTATTAAACCGAAATTAAAAGGAAGTTTGGCATTGACTAATCATCCTCTAGGTGCAAAAGAATTTGTAAAAAGACAGATAGACTATGTAAAATCTCAAGGAAAATATAATGGACCAAAAAAAGTTTTAATTATAGGATCATCTTCAGGATATGGACTGGCTTCCAGAATTTCTGCCGCTTTCGGTGCAGGGGCAGATACAATCGGTGTAGCCTTTGAAAAAGGTATCGAAGGTAAAAGAGTGGGAACTGCCGGATGGTGGAATACTATAGCCTTTACTGAAGCAGCTAAAGAGGAAGGGCTTAGAGTAAAGAACTTCATGGGAGACGCCTTTTCAAATGAAATGAAAGAAGATGTAATCAATTATATAAAAGATGAATTCGGCGGAAAAATTGATTTATTAATATACAGTCTGGCTAGTGCAGTAAGGACTGATCCTACTGACGGTGTTACTTACAGATCTGCCTTAAAGTCTACTGAAAAGGAGATTGTAGGACCTTCTATAAATCTAGAAAAGGAAATTATGGAAGAAACTGTTATGGAAGTTGCTACTCCTGAAGAAATAGCAAGTACTGTAAAAGTAATGGGTGGTGAAGACTGGAAACTGTGGATTGAAGCCTTGGATAAAGCCGGTGTCCTGACTCAGAACTTTAAAACAGTTGCTTATTCGTATTTAGGGCCAAAAGTTACTTATGGAATATATAAGGAAGGAACAATAGGTGCTGCCAAAAGAGATTTGGAACATACTTCTGATGTACTGAATGACTTCCTGAAGGAAAAATATGATGGAGAAGCCTATGTATCATTAAGTAAAGCTCTGATGACAAAGGCAAGTGCTGTCATACCTATATTCCCACTTTATGCCGCCCTTCTTTACAGGGTAATGAAAGAAAAAGGAATTCATGAGGGAACTATCGAACAGAAACAGAGGCTACTTAAAGATATGATGTATGGCGGAAAGCCTGAATTTGATGAACAGAGAAGACTGAGACCTGACAACTGGGAAATGAGGGAAGATGTTCAATCTGAAGTTGAAGCATTATGGGAACAGGTTACTCCTGAAAATTTCAAGGAATTAAGTGACTATGCCGGTGCAAGGGAAGAATTCATGCAGCTTAACGGATTTGATTTTGACAATGTCGACTATGATGCGGATATAAATCTGGAAGAATTAGCAAAATTACAGCCATAAGTCATATATTATATATTTTAACTATATATTAAAAGGGCTATCTTAAAAGTTATAGATTTATACGACCTTTAAGAAGCCCTTTTTTATTTACATTTGACATTCCAACTTACCCTACAGGAAAGTTGTCATATGTCCTATTCATTTTAATATTCAAAAGTAATATCTATCTTTTAAATATTATAGATTAATATTATTAATTATTGGACATATACCCCGAAATCTTTATTATCTACCAGCACTTCCACTTTACTGTCAGCTTTAAGTTCAGGATACACTTCCCTAAGAAACCATGACACCAGATTTTCATCTCTTGTTATTGCTGTCCCGTTATTTACAAATACTGAAACTGTCACTTCCTTAAAATTTTCTCTGGCAAACTGTATATCATACAGTATCTGTTCTTTAGTCTGACCTTCTGTACATACCAGAAGAAGAACCGTATGATATTCTTTTTTCAGTTTTTCCATGACTTCATTATCTATAAAGAAATTCTTTGTCAATATCTGTGTCCTATATTCATTATCAAAAGTTTCCACTCCTATAATAAACCTCACTTCCTGTCTGTAAAAAAACTTCCTTATTTCATCCAGTCTGTCTAAATAGCCGAAATATGCTTCAAAATATAGAATTCCTATATTCTTATTATGGCATACTTCCCTTATTTTTTCCAATGTAGCTCCATCCAGTTCAAATACGGATCCGGAATTTATCACTTCCAAAATCCCGTATTCTCCTGTCACCTTATCAAGTTCCTTAAAGTTTACCTTTCTCATTTCCTCCACATTGTCTGTATTATCAAGTATGTAATTACAGAAGGCACATTTTCCGTAATCACAGCTGAATCCTTTTAAAAGTACTATTTCCCGTGGATTCTTTTCCTTTATTACACTATATCTCTCCATTTACACTTTCCTCTAATTCTTTAATTTTCCCCTGTTTCTTCCATAAGGCCGCTATATACACAAAAGGAGTGTCCATTACTGATATGAACAGTTCCAGAAAGTAAGTAGAAAAAGCTATTATAAACAGTTTCTTTACTCCATATACCCCTGCAAAGGCAAGAACTGTAAAGACCGAATTATCTATAACCTGCCCCACTATAGTACTCAAGTTATTCCTTATCCATATATCCTTATATTCTGGCTTCCATTTTCTTATAAACTGGTATGCCCATACATCGAAAAGTTGAGATACTGCAAAAGCCATAAGGCTCGCTACAGTTATTCTCACGACTGAAAGTTCTGTCACATTCATTCCAAATATTGCCACCAGATGAGCCTGAAACGTGTCTGCCGGTGCCGGTTTTACTGCAATAGCCCAGTTCATTACAACAGTAGTGAACACCATTGTTATAAACCCAATACTTACAATCTTTCTTGCATATTTTTTCCCTTCTATTTCAGATAGTATATCGGATACTAGAAATACTCCTCCAAAGGCTATATTCCCCATTGTCGTATCTATTCCAAATAAGGTCATCATTTTTAATACCTGTATATTTGCCAGAACAACCGATAATGGCACAAAGAGAAGCAGACCTACCTTCCCCCAATATCTATAAGCCATCAGAATTGCCGTATAATTAAACAGCAGGTATCCTAGCCATATTATTTCATTCATTCCAAATTCCATTTTTACTTTCCTCCTAATCAAATTTTATATTTTGGGTATTCTTAAAACTCTTTAAACTCTATTAATACAGTACTTCTTAATCTTTCAGGAAGTACATTCGTTATACATACACCTAAAATTTTATATAAAAATAAAAAATACGCATACCCTTTATAGGACACACGTATTTCCCAAAAGGTTTTTTTTATAGATGGCTTATCCCAAACATCTTAATTTTCTACTTATTATTTTCTACTTATTATTTTTTACTGACATCCCTGTATCATTATTTCACTATCATGATGGTAGGAGCTTCAGGAACTCTAAATCCATTCTTATCTCCAGGTGTAGAGTTTCCTAACCAGTCATAAATGAACTTAATCTGATCATCATAATGTCTTATACATTTATGTGATTCAGGAAAAGTTCCTATTTTCTTGGCAGTTGCCGCTTTCCTCTGTTCCCTTGTTTCTTTAGGCTCAAATAAGGAAGGTATCCCGTGCATATATCCGCCTCCACTGAACCTGACTGCATATTTTGCATCACCGGCTACCGTTTTCCCGTCAGCTCCAGTATACTGCATAACAGGTTTTGAATGTGCTATCAGAAATACCCCATATGGAGTTGCATATGAATCTGAAGCATCTTTTCCCGTTGTTACAAAGGATGTTGTAACAACATTCCATGAAGTATTTCCTTTGCTTCTCTCAATGACTATTTCATTCTGGCTTTTTCTGTCAACATAGATGAACTTATTTACTTCATCAGTTATTTTGCTGTCTTTCAGAAGTTTTCTGCTTTCCTTTTTTAAATAATATTCCTTTCCATCATAGACATCTATTTTTACTTTAACATATTTATCAGTTTCTCCTGTTATAACCATAATAGATCTATCAGGAATATTAATATATTCTGTAAAGTTACTGTTCAAATATCCCTTTTCACTTTGATTCTCCCTATTTCCGTATTTATCCTTAGCTGTTCCTCCCCCACCCCCAAGAGGAACATAATCATCTAAAACATATATCTTCTTACTTTCAGACAAGGCAGTCTTTATAAAGTTATTTGTCTTTTCAACTCTTTTCATCATGTCATCCCATTCAAATTCCCTCTTTATCATATTTGAACTTATAACATAGCCTGTCTTCCCATCCACTTCTATCTCATACCATTCAGAAGTACCCTTTTCAGAATTTATTTTAACCTTTCCTGTTACTTTTAGCTTATCTCCAGATACTGCACTTTTTAATATTACAGAATTTGTATTCGGCTCTTCTCTGATATTAGTTGTTGCCTTTACAAATAGAAAATGCCCCATATCTTTAGATGAATTCTTACTGTACTTATAATTAAAAGATAAGTTTTCAGGGATTTTTTCCGAATAACGTTCAACATAATCAAATACCTTTTTTTCAGGAACATCTTTTTCAGTATTCTCTATTGTATTGTTCTTATCTAAAACTGGATTTGCAACAGGAGTTTTTTCCTCTATAACTGCGTCCTGTAATATTTTCATATTATTTTCCTTTAATTTTTCTGTGCCTCCAGACATCTTTTCTTCCGTATTTCCAAAAACCCCCACATACAGTAGAAGTAACATACACAAAAAAATTAACGAATATTTTCTAACTTTCATACTTCATCACCCCATCTATAGACTAAACTTATACTTACTATAATACTACAACTACTACTGGTTCCTCCGGTATTGTATTTTCCTTTTCTTTAGTAGTACTGTTTCCATTTACCCATTCCACAATAAATTTAATCTGATCATCATAATGCCTTACACATTTATGAGATTCTTTGTATGTTCCTATTTTTGAGGCAGTATAGGCTTTTGCTCCTGCTCCTGCTCCAAAGGAAGCTGGAATTCCGTGCATATAAGCTCCTCCGCTGAATCTGACTGCATAGTTTGCCTGTCCCGCTATGACCAGACCTGCTTTTCCTGCTTTCTTTCTAGTATCTCCTTCCCTTTCTTTCCCTGTAAATAACATATATGGTCTAGTAAATGCCACCAGGAATGCTCCATGTGGTGTCTCATAGGAAGAATATCCGTTATCTTTTCCTGTTGTTACAAAGGAATATGTTATGACTTCAAACTTTCCGTTTTCAGAATTCCTTTCAAAAATACCTTCAGTCTGGCTATCAGGATCTATAGCTATAAACTTGTTTACTTTTGAATTTATATCAGTCTTTTTAAGAACACCTTCCTTCTTTTTTATATAATACGGTCCTCCGTACATTGGAGTCTCTACTTTTATCATATCATTTTCTTCACCTAGAACCCTGACTATTGTCTGATCAGGAATATTTATATGTTCTCCTTCCTGACTAGGTTTATAGAATCCTTTTATACTTTGATTATTTCTATTGCCAAACTTATCTTTCTTACTATAGTAGTCATTTGCCAACGGTCTATATTCAGTTATAATGTAAAGTTCCTGTTTATTTTGTAATGTTTCATTAATGAAATCATTAACCTTTTCCATACTTGATACCATCTTATCCCAATGGAATCCTCTTCTTATATTTTTTTCACTTTCCTGAATATACCCTCTTACTTTATTTTCTTTGCCAAATTCTGCAAGATACCATTTTTCTGAAACATTATCCTTAAATGATGATATTTCCAGCATTATTCTAGGCTTATCCTTATATTTCAGGGAAGCAAGTGCTGAAGACGTATGGTTTGGAGCTTCCCTTAATATTCCTGATTTACCTATAAACAGAAAATTATCCAGATTTTCCGCTGAATTTTTTTTGTATTTTAAATTTAGTGAAACTTTTTCATTTCTATTGTCTTCTACTATATTTATAAGCCTTATTTCACCTTTCTGTAAGCCTTTAGAATAATCTTTATAAAATTCCTTGATATTCTTCAATGTTTTTTCTGTATTTCCAAAAGAAAAAGCTTCTGCTTCATTTTTTAAAGGTATCTGATATGAAAGCTCATACTTCCCTTCCTGTAGGGTATATATAGAAACTAGCCCGCCTTTTACTGAAAGGGTATCACTTTTTCTATTAACCACTACTTTTTCCTGAACTCCATCGTTGTCAAAATCATAATCATACGTGTATACATCCTGCCCCGCTAACTGGATGTTTTCACTGTACTCTCTTGGAAGACTTATTGTCTCAGATTTTCCTATAATATTACACATTGCCATTCCCAATGCAAACAATGTAATTTTTTTTCTTCTTTTCATTACTTCTCCTATTTAAATTAATATTAGTTTCCATTTGTAATTTTATACTAAATTGATAAAAAAATCTACTTAATTTTTTGTTTTTACTTTAAATATATTTTTTTTATATGTTTAATTTAGTTTTTTCTTATTTTTTCTATCTTTGCGTTTAAACTTATTTAAAACACCTGAAGGTTCCTTTTAATACTCCTATTATCTTTACCTTGTAGTATCTATCTTTAGGAAGGAGCCAGATATCTTCTCCATCCAGTTCCTGTATTAAAAATACTTCATCCGAATATCTGATATCAGCTATAATTTTCCTGTTTTCATATTCAACAAGACACCTGCTCTTATGAAGTACAGAAAAATCAATGCCTTTATGTTTCTGAAAAATCAGTATATCTCCTTCTATGAAAAGAGGGGAATAATCTTTACATTTAATTATCAATGAAAACAAGCTCCCTTCTTCAGGATTTTCATTATTAAGTCTTGGAAACAGGTGATATTCCTTTCCTTCATTGATAAATAATTTTCCTCCTTCAAGAAGTTCACCTTTCAGTAATACTTTACTGCTTCCAGAGATTATTTCCCTGTCTTTTGACTGAATGTTTTCCCTTAAAAATTTTATTTCATCCTGAATCTTCTTCGGAAGCTTTCTAAATTCCTCATATTCACAAATCTTTCTTTTATCTTCTTCTGTAACATTGAATATGCTATAAAATTTTTCCAGAAATTTTTCAGAAGGACTTTTAAGATTATTTACAATATTGCTTATGTACTGTGGCGAAACATCTATTATTTGAGAAAGTTCCACCTGGGTCATTTCCCTTCTTATATATTTTTCCAATATTTCTCCCGTCTTTTCCATTTTTACCATTCCTTTATACTATATATTTTCAAGCTGATTCAAGTCATAAGGAGTTTCCTGATACACAAGATGGTTAATCCAATTTATGAAAAGCAGATTGGCATGCCCTCTCCATGTATGCGGCGGAATTTTTTCTGAATCGTTATCAGGATAGTAGTTAAAAGGAATCTTTATCTCTTTTCCTAAATTAACATCCCTTATATATTCTGATGCCAATGTCATCCTGTCATATTCCATATGTCCGGTAATAAATATTTTTCTTCCATTTGTAGATCTTATAATACTTACACCGGCTTCAGAAGATTTAGCAAGAATTTCCAAGCCATCTGTTTTTATTATATCTTCTTCCCTTATTTCCGTATGCCTTGAATGAGGCATGTTAAATATTTCGTCAAATCCTCTGAAAAGGGTAATATTACTATCTTCTAGCCTTAAAGGATATATTCCGAAAAGCTTTTCCTTTAAAGGATATTTTTTTATCCCGTAGTGATGATAAAGTCCTGCCTGTGCCCCCCAGCATATATATAAAGTAGAAAACACATGACTGTTACTCCAGTCGAATATCCTGCTTAGTTCCTCCCAGTAGATTACTTCTTCAAATTCTAATGTCTCCACAGGAGCACCGGTTATAATCAGTCCATCAAATTTTTCATCTTTTATATCATTAAACGTCTTATAGAAATTAGTCATATGCTCTTCTGAAATATTTTTAGATGTGTAAGTATCCATTTTCAGAAAAGTTATCTCCATCTGAAGTGGAGTATTACTTAAAAGCCTAAGTAACTGTGTCTCTGTTTCTATTTTTGTAGGCATAAGGTTCACTATCACAAATTTTAAAGGACGGATATCCTGTGTCAATGCCCGTGATTCACTCATGACAAAAATATTCTCCTTTGCTAAAATATCTACAGCAGGTAAATTATTAGGTATCTTTATAGGCATTTCACATTCCCCTTTCATACGTTTAAATAATTTATTTTTTATATTAAAATTTATTTTTTATATTAATTAGGTTTATTATATATTTTTTTCATGTAAATTGCAATATAATTTATTACAGTTCATTGACAGTATTCCTTTATAAAACATTTATATCTATAAATTAGAAATTGAAAAAAAAGAAAAAAATTCAAAGAAATTTCTTGACAAATTCTAA
>JBHACQ010000034.1:0-4251 GCA_041854625.1 Leptotrichia sp.
AATCACAAAGAAATTAATCAGGGACAGGAATTAGAAATTTTATATAACGGCATGGTGATAGATAATATTTCAGAAAGAATTTCAGGAGTAGGATATAAAAATAAAAATATTATTTTACATAAAATTGAATATGTGGACAAGGGAGATACTAAAAATTTGAAAAATATGATTATTTATTATTCTTTAGATACACAAAAAAAACAAGAATATTTTCTTCCTACAACCTATAATGTTATGAGCAATGATGGAAATGAGTACTATATTTATGATGGAGAAGTCTACATTTTAAAAAAAATCTAAACAAAATAAATCAATGTTAGATATTTATAAATATAATTTAAATGATAAAACAGAATTAAAAATTATAGAAAATGTAGATATTTATAGTGGCTTTCCATTAATAAAAAATAATAATGTCTTTTTTACAAGAAATAGTGAGATATACAGATACGACTTTATTACTCATAATGAAGAAAATTTAAATATCACAGGAGGAAATTCTTTTGACTATGATAATGACATTCTTTATTATATGTTTTTATCATCAGGTGAAATAAGAACTCTAAATTTAAAAACACAAAAATCCGAAAGATTGTATAAAAATAAAAAATTAGAAAAAAGTTTTATTTCTGGTTCTCCCCTAAAAATAAATGATAATCTATATTTAATAAAAGTAATAACAGGAGACGATAAGAATGAAGTCTGTAACTTCTATATATATGATAAAAAGAAAAATAGATTAACAGATTATAAAAACATAAGAGGATATTTAGGTGGAAGAAAAAATGAAGACCTAAAAGATGTTTTTATTTATAATGAATAATTATACCTAACCCGAGTAAGTGCAGGTCTTCCTATAGTAGGAGCACTGGAAAACCTTTACAAAGCAGGGAAGAACCTTGGACGTTCAGAACATAGGGAAGACTATATAAACAGCGGAAGCCAGGTACTGAATGCGGGAGCAGGACTAGTAACGGCAATAGGAGGCAACTTCTTAAGTTCAGGTTTATCTTTAAATTATAGCAATAACAGGACGAGCAGTTACAGAGAAGAGAGTATTTCAGTAGGAAGTAACCTGTATGTAGCAGGAGGAGTAGAATACAATGGTTCAATGTTACATACAAGAGGTTTAAATATCCAGAATGACGGGGATACGGTCTACAACATAACGGGAGCGATCATCAAGGAAGCAGGGAAGAGTACGATAAAGGAGACAACTTCCAGCACGGGCTATGGACTGAGCCTTGCAAAGGGGACAGACAGCATTAATCCGTTTAAGGCTCCAGGAACAGCGATAGGACTGAATGTAAGTAAATACAATGGAACAAGTGAAGGGACATACTACACGAATAACCAGGACATAACGGAAGGCAACAGCCACTACAGTAATACAGGGGCTGTAACGGTAAGGGGGACAGATGTAAGGACAGGTTCAATTTCAGGAAGTTCAGGAGAGCTGACAGTGGAAAGCCTTCAGGATACATTTAACTCAAGAGGGGGAGGCTATTCAGCAGGGATAAGTACATCAATAGTAAGAACCCCGCAGAAGACAGTAACAAACTTATCAAGTATATCAGGAGGCATGACTGTAAGCAGGGCAGAACAGAGGATGACAGGCAGTCCGTCAGAGTTTACGGCAGGGTCAGGAGTATTGGATGTAAAGGGTAAGGTAAGGCAGACAGGCTCACTGATAGACGGAGGGTTCACATTAAGTTCGGAAGGGTATGAGAAGGAAGACCTGGAGGATATGAATAAGTCAAGGACAGCAGGCTTTAATGTAACAGTCTATCCGAACACGACATATTCACGAAGGGACGGAAAGGGCAAGCAGATATATGTGGACGGGTCGAACCCGAAAGGGACAGGTATAGCAGTAAGGACGGGTGTAATCTATGCGGAGACAGACAGGACGAGGGAAATACTTGCGACTGTCGGAGCAGGAGTAAGGACAGACCAGGACTTGACAGGTGTAAACAGGAGCAAGGAAAACCAGACAGGAGACTTTGAAGGGACAGAAGTAAGACCGATAAATGTAGACCTCATGACGGAATACTGGGCAACGGAGGCAGGGAGAGGGAAGCTGAGGGACCTGATAGAGAATTCAAAGAGGACGACGGAAGGGATAAAGAGGCTTCTGACGACAAGGGACAAAAATGGAAACTTACGGATACTGAAAAGTATAGAAGCAGAAAATTTATTAAGGAAATTTATGAATATAGGTTTTGTTAATACCAAAGGGAAGACTCAAAACCAGGTTAAGCAAGAACTGGAACAGAGATTTGGAAGTTTATCTAAGAAAGATGTAAAAGTGCTGTTTTATGATGTAAATGATGTAAATAAAGATAAAATAGATGTGGATATGTTATCTAAGCTATTGACAGATGGATTTGCAGTGACAAAAGACGGGACGGTATGGATAAACAAGAGCCATGTAGATTCAGGAAAAGTAATAGACTTTAACAAGACAACGCAGCATGAGATAGGACATATTGTATTTGGAGAAGATAGCGAGTATGAGGCACAGTATCTTGAAATGGCATATGGAAAATTCTTACAAGAAATAGCAGATAATGGCTATCTGTCAGACAGTGAAGGTATTATAGATTATAGCTATTCAACACTTACAAAAGAAGATCTAGCTAAATTGAACAGTTATGTTGTAGAAGAAATGGAATTTAGGGAACTATCGGGAGATGAAACGGTGGACAGGAGAGGTATACCGCTGGATGCATCAAAACAAAGTCCTGTAGAATTTGCCAGAAATACCATGTTAATACAGAAGCATCTAGAATTAGAGAAGAAAAAGAAAACAGCTAAGAAAAATGTGTCAGCAAGAGCCAGAAAGGAGATTGCTGAAAGTAAAAGCTATATTTCAGAGGAGGAAATGGAAAGGGCAATAAACATAGCAATAGAAGAAGCTTATAGCGGAGAACTGAAAAAATTGTTAACTGAAGAAATAGAGTTAAGGAAAAAAGGTGTGGTACAAAAAGAAAACAGGATACTTAAGTTTTTAGCAGAAAATAAATTTGGACAGGCTTTAAGATATTTTGGATATGCTGTAAATGAAAGAGAAAGGGTTCTGATTTCCTATGATGTGCAAAAAAAATCCCATAAAGATAAATGGGGATATAGTCCAAGCGAAAGTTATATGGCAGACAGGATAGTAAAGTATATGAATAATATTGAGATAAATCCGTCAAGTATAGCGACAGCAATGCCTGGAGGGGTAGTATTAAGTTTAATTCAGGAAGACATATATTCAAATAAGTTTTGGATAGGAGAGGTGGACGGAAAAGGTAATGTAATAAAATCTTTTAATGTAGGGGATAAGTACGGAGTGGAATATTATGACTATACTACCAACAGCAAGAAAGTATATCATCTGTTAGTTGTAGATAAGACAGATGACAGAAAGACGGGATTTCAGATGGCAACATTCTATGATCCTAAAACAAAGGAACTGGTAACGGTGGGAGAAGGGAGTGATCCGGCTATACACGAGGTAAATAAGGATCTGTCAGGATGGTATAAAGATTGGATGGTTAATAATTTTATAGGGAATATTGATCCTAAAACGTATTCAGGAAGAATAGATTATGCTGTACCAATAAAGGAAAGGATATCAAATGATGTTCCTTATACACCGAATCAGTCTATACTGTCAGAACACTATATAAGGGAAATAGAATCAAGGATAAAGGAAGGTAAGATAGAGGTGAAAGGTAAGAAATATGATGTTCAGAATAGTATTGTGTCATTAAATCTGGGGCATTCATTGGCAGGTGCGTTTCAAACTTATGGCTCACATAGGACAGGAAGAGCCTCCATAGCGGTAGATCCGGCACCGAATAACATGCCTGTGCGAAATAGGAATCATCTGGCACTGATACCTAAAAATGCCATACTAAACAAGACAGAAATAAGGAACGGTATACTGCAGCATTATACATCAATATATGGGATATCTCCAAGTGTATATATTTCAGAATTGAATCAAAGAGTAGGCTTAGTGGGACTGGGGGCTACAGGAAATCCGGCATTCCAAAGTGCAAGTTATAAAATAGAATATAACGAAAAAACCCAAAAATATGAAAAAGATACACATAAACTAAACCTAGAAAAATTTGAATACGACATACTGGATGAGCTTCTGCTAGTCAGACCGGATAAAGGAGGCAGGTAAGGTGATTTTATGATAGAGGCATTTACAGTGCTACATGCTATAATTTATATCCTTATGGTATTATTTAT
>JBHACQ010000035.1:0-10833 GCA_041854625.1 Leptotrichia sp.
GTTTCTTCACCTAAAATGACATTATTTTCTTCCTTTTTTACGGAAATATATACGGATTTTATTTCCCTGTTTTCTTCACAAAGACTTTCCAATACTTTAACCAGCATATTATACTGGGATTTCTTATTCACTACGGCTATTATCATTACTTCATTTTTTTCATTATTCCTTACTACCAGATGCTTTAAAAAACCGGTTCCTGCCTTTTCATTATAGACTTTAAATTCATGTTTACTTCCAGAATAGCTGTTTACGGCTTCTAAAAACTTATCTATTATTTTTCCTGCTACTTCTGACCTTAACAAGTTTTCCTTTGCTGAAAATACATCATGGGATTTTCTTGAATAGAACCCTGTCATTATTTTTCCGTCCTTTTTATAAACAGGTTCAGAAGTTTTATTCCTATAATTAGTTTTCAGGCTACAGGCTTCTATATTCTCCACCTGTGTGTTTTCAAGGCTGATTCCGCCTATTTTTTCAAGTACTTCCCTTAGCATCTCATTTTTGTATTTCAGTTGCTTTTCATATTTTATCATTCCAAAATCACAGCCGTCAAAATCTTCAAAACTTATCTTTGATAAGTCGCTTATTCTGTCGTCTGAAGGCTGTATTATTTTTGTTATTAATCCGCGTGCATAGGATTTTTTTACAGAAATTATTTCTATTTCCAGTATATCTCCAGGAACACTCATTGGAACAAATATGGGAAACCCGTTTATTTTCCCCAGTCCTTCACCTCCAAATACAATTTTTTCTATCTCTATTTCCTGTTTTTGTCCTACTGTATATTTTTCTATTTTATTTTCATTAATAAATTCCATTTTTACCTCTTCAATTTTTTATCATTTTTATTTTTACTGATGAAATTAGCTTATCTTTACTTACTAGTCAGACTCATCTGATTTTTTACATAATTCAGAAAAATTATATAATATTTTTTTCTAAAAATTCACCTATTCCATTGTTATTGTTATCCTTTGTAATGAAATCAGCAACACTTTTTGTAAGTTCGCTTCCATTTTCCATAACTACCCCGATTCCTGCATTTTTTATCATATCATAATCATTATCTGCATCTCCAAATGCACATAGATTATCCATTGAGAAGTCATGTAAATCTAAAATCTGCTGTATTCCATATGTTTTAGAAATTCTGGGATCCATATATTCGTATAAAACGCTGGCAGTTTTTAATGATGCCGATTTATATTTTTCACTTTTAAATGATTTACTTCTTTCTATTACATGTTCAATTGTTTCAGGAATTGACATAATCATAACTTTCTGTCTTGGAACTTTTAAAAATTCATTGAAATCAACAACTTTGTAAGGAACACCGTCAACTTTTGCAAGTAGTCTAATATGCTCATCATCTTTTGGAACGTGCAAAATTCCCTCGCTCGGAATAACAAAATTTACGTCCAAATCTTCATAATGAGTCATGATTTCTTTTATAAACTCCCCTTCCAAAGGATAAACTGTTTTTTCAATTCCTTTGACAAAATCACAGATTTCTGAACCTCCAGTTCCTACAATAACATCAATGTATTGTTTTATTCCCCATTTTTCAGAAAGTTCTTTCACACTATGTAAATCTCTTCCTGTACAAAGTCCAAATAAAATCCCTTTATTTCTAAGTTTTTTTATTGCCTGTACCGTTTCCTCTGAAACGTTCCCATCGTCATTAAGCAATGTTCCATCTACATCACATAGCACAATTTTTATATCTTTAAAATCTGACATTTTACTCATCTCCTATAATTTTATTACATTTTGGTACTTTTTGACCTAGCAAAAAGTACATATAAATTAATATCTATTTTATTGCTCTATTAACATAACTTTTTTTATCTTCATCTGTTATTTCTCTAATAACTTTACACGGAACACCACCTGCCAGAACATTATCCGGAATATCTTTCGTAACGACACTTCCAGCTGCAATTACACTGTTATCTCCAATAGTAACTCCTGGCATTACATGTACTCCTGCACCAAACCATACATTATTTCCCACTGTGATAGGATAGGCGTATTCTAGTCCTAAATTTCTACGTTCACTGTCTAAAGGGTGTCCAGCTGTGTAAAATCCACAATTTGGAGCAATAAATACATTATCGCCAAATTTAACTTTCGCTCCGTCTAAGATTACTAAATTATGATTTGAGTAAAAATTCTCTCCAAATTCAATATTGTAGCCATAATCACACCAAAATGGAGCTGTTATTGTAAAATTTTCTTTTGTTTTTCCTATTATTTTCTGTATCAAATTCCTTTGTTTACTGATTTCAGAAGGCTTTAATGAATAATTGTACTCAAAACATAAGTCTTTTACTTTATTTCTGTCTTGGGAAAGTTCTTCATTATAGTTTGCATCGTAAATCATTCCGGCAAGCATTTTTTCTTTTTCAGTCATAGCATTATCTCCTGTTAAGTTTATTATATATAATAACATATTTTAGCAGGTAATTCTAATTTAATTTTTATAATTCACATAAAAATTTTTTTAAATAATTATAAAAGTTCTTGTGTAAAAAATTTCCACAAAATGCTTTTTTGTGATATACTTAATCTCAAATAAGCTATAGATGCTTTAAGTATAAATGAAAGAGGGGAAATATGAAAATGAAAATACATAAGACAAATGCACTTAGAATACTGGATAAGCAGAAAATAAATTATGAAATTCATACTTATAAATGGAATGAAGATAAAATAGGGGGTATTGATGTTGTTGAAAAAATGCCGGAATTTTCAGAAAGAATTTTTAAAACAATTGTCCTCATAGGTAAAAGCAAGGAACTTTATGTTTGTGTTATACAGGCTGAAGCTCATTTAGATTTAAAAAAAGTTGCAAAGGAATCCGGGGAAAAAAATATAGAATTATTGCCGCTTTCTGAACTTGAAAAAAATACAGGTTATATTCGTGGTGGCTGTTCTCCAGTTGGAATGAAGAAAAAATACAGGACATTTTTTGATGTAGAGATAAATAAATTTGAAAAAATAATAGTTTCTGCCGGTAAAAGAGGGATACAGATGGAAGTACCAAAAAATGAATTTGTAAAAGTTGTAGATGGGAAAATAGTGGAGTTAGTGTAAAGAATAGAGTTATTTCAAAATATTAAATCTGATTGTAAATATTTGAAATAACTCTATAATTATTATAGCCAGTTCCCCTATTTCTTTCATCTGTTATCAGACATGTTCCTATATCATATATTCCAGTATATTTTTCAGCTGTAGTCCCATTCCTGTCTTTAGGCTTTCTTCATCAACATTGAATTTTGGATGATGAAGATCATAAATCATATTCTTTTCTTCATTACGTGTCCCCAGTCTGAAAAAACATCCTGGAATTTCATTTAAGAAATAACTCACATCCTCCACATCCATTCTAGCTTCCTTTATTATTTCAAGTGCTTCATTTCCATATAAATCAACTATATTCTGTTCCACTTTTCCTGTAATTTCATCGTTATTTATTACCGGAGCATACCCCTCCCTTATTTCTATATATACTTTCCCTCCCAGGCTTTCCACAAATAAAGGGATATCCCTCTTTATAGTCTCTATTATAAAGGTTCTTATTTCAGATGACATTGTCCGTATAGTCCCCAGCATTTCCACCTTATCACACACTATATTATTTACTTCTCCCCCTTTAAACGATCCGACTGTTATTACAGCCTCTTCCCGGGGATCTACTTTCCTGCTTACTATCGACTGAAAAAATTCCAGAACTTTTGCCCCTATAAGTATGGCATCTACCCCTTTATGTGGAAGAGCTGCATGTGCAGAAATGCCATTAATAGTAACTTTCATCTGAGCAGAACACGCATGAGCCTTTCCATATTTTATTCCTATTTTTCCTGTAGGAATTTCAGGTGCCACATGAAGAGCAAAAAAAGCATCTATTTTTTTCCCTGTCACATTCCCGGACTCATCCTTAAACTTTAAAGCTCCTGCCTTTATCATCCTCTCAGCCCCGCCATCTGTTTCTTCTGCTGGCTGAAAGAAAAATCTTACTGTCCCCTTCCATTTATCCCTATTTTCTGAAAGCACCTTTGCCACTCCAAGCTGTATGGCAGTGTGGGCATCATGTCCACACGCATGCATTTTACCGGTATTCCTTGACTTATATTCGACATCATTTTCTTCAAGGATGGGAAGTGCGTCAATATCAGCCCTTGTAGCTACTGTCTTTCCTTCTCCATTATAAATGGTAGCTACTATACCTGTATTTATTATTTCTTCAAATTCAATTCCATTTTCAGATAGAAAATCCTTTATTTTCCTGGAAGTTTCAAATTCTTCATCTCCCAGTTCGGGATTCATGTGAATTTCCCTTCTTATATTTACTATTTCATCATATATCCTGTCTATATTTTCCTTTATAAATCCATTTATGTCCTTAAAATTCATTTCCCGAATCTCCTGTATTTTTTATTTTTCTCTATTTTTTTGATCTTTCAAAAAGTACATTTTTTATATATACCTATTTTTTATCCTTTCTTATAAACCTAAAGTCAGGGCTTCATATAACTCTTCATCTATCCTTCCGTTACCGAAGAGAAAAAGTGTATTATGCCCTTGAATAAATTTCTGGGATGTCCCGCCGGACTCTTGCAATACAAGTTCCCCTGCACACATATCCCATTCCTTTATATTGTATTCCCAGTAAGCATCCAGATTTCCTGCCGCCACAAAACAGAGATCAAGTGCTGCAGAACCGCTTCTTCTGATTCCTGAAACTTTATTTACTACATTGTTAAAAGGAATAACATTAGGATTTTCAATTGCCCTTTCATATGGAAACCCTGTAACAATCACACTTTTCTGAAGCTTTTCTGTTTCTGATACAGAAATCCTTTTCCCATTCCTGTATGCCCCCTCCCCTTTTATTGCATGAAAGCTGATATTTAGCTGAGGAGCCTTCACAAGTCCAAGAACAGTTTCCCCTTTATATCTTAAACCTACAGATATACAGTGAAAAGGATACCCGTGAATAAAATTTGTAGTACCGTCTATGGGATCAATAACCCATTCATACTCATTTTCCACTTTTCCATCATGAAACCCTGTCTCTTCAGTCAGAATGGAATGTCCAGGATAATTTTCCCTTATAAATGACATGACCATTTCTTCTGATTTTTTATCTATTTCAGTTACCATATCAAATTCCGTCTTCTTTTCTTCAATCTGAAATTCCTGACTTTCAAGACTTAGAAGCTGAAATTCAGATACCTCTTCAAGACATTTATTCAATTCTGACAATACTTCCTTCAAATTCAGACTATTTCTCATAGCTATAACCTCTTTCTATAATTTTATATTTTTAATTATAGCATATTTACAGATAAAAATGGAATTTATTAGTTTACTAGTTTAATTTGTAGCCTGTCTATACTAAATAAAAATAAAATATGGTATAATGTATTATACAATTTTATTAAAGGAGAACTACATGAAATTAAAACTGTTTTTTTTCAATATATTTACCCTTCTTCTGATTTTTTCCTGTACCTCACTACCTGAAGGGCTTGCAGTAAAATCAGAAATCCATAATGCAGATAATGTTGAGTTTTACTATGACTTGAACTATGAAAAAGATGGAGAAAGACATTTTGACCGTCAGATCTGGGATCAGGCATATAAAATACTTGATGAGGCTCAGAATTTCTTCCTGATGGACATCTTTGTCTTTAATGACTTTCTTGGAAAAGGAGTAAAGGAAAAGCTGGAGCCTATTAATATTGCCACAGAATTTGCTGAGAAGATACTTGAGAAAAGAAAAAAGGATCCTAATGTGGAAATATATCTGATACTGGATGAAAGCAATACTTTTTACGGAGCCTTCGATAATCCTACCCATAAGAAGCTGGAAGAAGCCGGCGTCAAGATAGGCTATGTAGACCTTGCAAAATTACGTGATCCCATGCCTATTTATTCAAAGCCTTGGAGACTGTTTATCCAGCCTTTTGGAAATCCTAAAAATGTAGGAAAGAAAAAAAATCCTGTATATGAAGGAACTGACAAAGTAACTATCAGGAGTATCTTGAGAGCTTTAAATGCCAAGGCCGACCATAGGAAACTTATAATGAATGAATCTACAGCAATGCTTACATCGGCAAATCCTCATGCAGAAGGTTCAAAACATTCCAATGTAGCATTTAAGTTTTCATCCCCCATTATTAAGGAAATTTACGATGCTGAAAAACCTGTTGCAAAAATAACAAAGCCTGACGGGTCTTTAAAGCAGACCCTGCCTGATAAGGATTTCAACCATATTCCTCCTTCTGTAAATAATAATCTTAAGCTTCAGTATTTTACTGAAGGACAGACAGCCATTGATATTTCATCAGAACTGAAAAATTCCTTAACTGGTGACAAGGTTATAATTGCCCAGTTCTTCCTTGCTGACAGGGGAATTATAAATGATATAAGAAAAGCTGCAAAAAGAGGAGTAGAATTTGAAATTATTCTTAACAATTCAAAATCAGGGCTTCCTAACAAAGCTGCCGCAGGAGAGTTAATGAAGTATGCAAGAAAGCATAATTATAAAATCAACGTTAAATTCTATAACAAGGGAGAAGAAATGTATCATGTGAAAATGCTTTCCATCCTAAAAAAAGATTATATGATTACATATGCAGGCTCTACAAATTTTACAAGAAGGAATATGAGAAACTATAACCTGGAAAATGAAATAAAGATTATTTCTACATATGATCAGAATATTTCCAAAGATATATTAAATTATTATGACAGGTTGTGGAATAATAAAGATGGTATATTTACCCTTCCTTATGATGATCATAAAAATGAAAAATTACTTAATGACCTTCTTTTCAGATTTATGGAGATTAATGGATTCGGTATATTTTAAATTTATCTCGGAAAGGAGAAACATGAATTTATTTTTAGTTGAGGCATATGATCTAAGACGTATCTTCAATATATACAGGTTATACAGGAAATCTTTCCCTATAAAGGAAAGAAAGCCTTTTCTGCTTATGCTTCAGAAAAGGAAAAAGAAAATATTTGATATTCTTTCCATTGAAGATGACAAGGGAACATTTATCGGACTTGCTATCGTAATCAAATATAAAGACTTAGCCTTACTTGACTATTTCTCTATTTTACCTGACAAGAGAAGTGGAGGAATAGGTTCAGAAGCTTTCAGTATATTGAAATCCAGATATGGAAAATATCGTTTCATCCTGGAAATAGAAAATACCTATATTGAAACTCCGGATATTGTTACGAGAAAAAGAAGAAAAAATTTCTATCTTAAAAATAATATGTCCTCAATTCCTTTTCTTGTAAACCTCTTTGGAGTTGAAATGGAGTTAATGGGAAATAACTGTAATGTGACTTTTGAAGAATACCACTCTATTTTTAAGGATATCTTCGGTAAGGTTGTAAGCAGTAATGTCCGTTTAATAAAGAAAATAGAAAGCAAGGAATTTTAAGATTAAAATTTATTTTTTATCAGCACATTCTCATTCATTTAAATAAAAGAAAAAATACTGTTCTAATATTGGAAATTACAGACTAGCTGTAAAATCTGATATTTTAAACAGTATTTTTAGTTTTTCAGGTTTTCTATACAGTAAATTCTATTAGCCACCTTCACTTATTATTATTTATTCTTTCTTTCCATTTCTCTTCTTTCTCTTCTGGAAAGTGGTCTCTGTGGGGCTTCTTCCACAACTTGAGCTTCTTCAGCTTCCATTTCAGAACTTGCTTCTTCATGCTCATATTTTACATTCCTTACTTCTTCATGCCGTAAATTAGCAGTTTCTTCTTCATTTCTAAGCTTCAGTTTTAAAAGGAACGAGCCTGTTTCCCTTTTTATTGAATCTATCATTTCATTATAAATTTCAAAGCCGACAATCTTATAGTCATGAATCGGATTTCTCTGTCCATAGGATCTCAGTCTTATACCTTCCCTAAGTTCCGTCAAGTCTTTTAGATGCTGTCTCCATTTCTGATCAAGTACTTCCAGCATTATGTATCTTTCTATTTTCCTGAAGACTTCTTCTCCTACAGCTTCTTCTTTCTCGTTATAATTTCTAACTAAATCTTCGTAAACCTTATTTGCAATTACTTCCTTACTTTCATTTTCTAAGGAAGAATCCATTTCATAAGAAAAAATTTCATTCAGCTTGTCTTCAAGGAGATTAAAGTTCCATTCATTTTTAGAATCACCGCTTAAAGACATTTCAACTGTATCATCAACTGTTTCCTTTATCATATCAAAAATAAGTTCCTTCAGATCCTCATTGTTAAGTACTGCATCCCTTTGAGTGTAGATTACTTCCCTTTGAGTATTATTTACATCATCATATTCAATAAGGCTTTTTCTTGAAGAGAAGTTCCTGCTTTCTATCCTTCTCTGTGCATTTTCTACAGCCTTACTTATCTGTTTATGCCTTATTTCCTCATATTCTCCAATATTCAGGACTTTCATCATGGATTTCAGACGGTCTCCACCAAATAACCTCATCAGGTCATCGTCCAGGGATAAATAGAATTCTGATTTTCCAGGATCTCCCTGTCTTCCGGAACGTCCCCTCAGCTGATTATCTATACGCCTACTTTCATGTCTTTCTGTTCCAAGTATAAATAATCCTCCTGCTTCCAGAACCTTCTTCTTATTCTCTTCACAATCCTTTAAATATACATTATATACTTCTTCATACTCTTCAGTTCCTTTTTCAGCTACTTTTGCAGCAAATGAGTCAGGATCTCCTCCTAGTTTTATATCTGTACCTCTTCCTGCCATATTTGTTGCAATTGTTACTGTCTTGTATCTTCCTGCCTGTGCAATTATTTCCGCTTCTCTCTCATGATGTTTAGCATTCAGAATTTCATGTGGGATTCTTGACTGCTTCAGAAGAGCTGATACTTCCTCTGAATGTTGGATGGAAGCTGTACCTACAAGAACCGGCTGACCTTTTTCATACAGTTCCTTTATCTTATCCCCTATTGCCTTATATTTAGCCTTCTTACTCATATATACTACATCTGGAAGATCTACCCTTATTACAGGCTTATTTGTAGGAACTTCTATAACTTTAAGATTATATATCTGCTTAAATTCTTCTTCTTCTGTCTTTGCAGTTCCCGTCATTCCTGAAAGCTTCTCATACATTCTGAAATAGTTCTGTAATGTAATTGTAGCAAGTGTCTGGTTTTCTCCTGCAACTTCCAGCTTTTCCTTTGCTTCTATTGCCTGGTGAAGTCCATCAGAGTATCTTCTTCCTTCCATCAGTCTTCCTGTAAATTCGTCTACTATTATTACTTCCCCTTTTTCATTTATAATGTAATCCCTGTCAATTTTGAAAAGTTCCTTTGCCTTTAGAGCCTGTGTCAGAAAATGTGTAAGTTCCACATATTCAGGAGAATAAAGGTTATCAATTTTCAGCATTTTCTCTACATTTCTTATACCTTTATCAGTAATAGTTACTGTATGGGATTTTTCATCCACTTCATAATCTTCCCAGTCTTCTTCAGGAATTACAGTATTCTTCTTGTCTTTTATTTCTTCCGTCTTATAACTTCTCTTTAATTTCTGGGCTACTTCTGCAAAAGTATTATACCATTCTGTAGTCTCTTCTGCTGCCCCTGAAATAATTAACGGTGTCCTAGCCTCATCTATAAGGATTGAATCAATTTCATCCACTATAGCATAGTTATGTTTCCTCTGTACCTTGTCTGTAACTTCACCTACCATATTATCTCTCAGATAGTCAAAGCCAAATTCATTATTTGTACCATATGTTATATCTGAATTATATGCCCTTCTTCTTTCCTCATTTGAAATATTTGCTACAATAACTCCTGAAGTAAGTCCTAGAAATCCATATACCTGACTCATTAAATCCCTGTCCCTCTTTGCCAGGTAGTCATTTACAGTTACAACATGCACACCTTTTCCAGGAAGTGCATTTAAATATATCGGTAATGTAGACATAAGTGTCTTTCCTTCTCCTGTCTTCATTTCAGCTATATTTCCGCTATGAAGTATCATTCCCCCTATCAGCTGAACATCATAGGCTCTCATTCCTAAAATTCTTCTTGCAGCTTCCCTTACCGTAGCGAAAGCTTCTACAAGAAGATCGTCAAGTGTTTCTCCTTTTTCCAGCCTTTCCCTGAATTCTACTGTCTTTGTCTGCAATTCCTCATTTGTATATTGCTGGAACTGTGGCTCAATTTCATTTATTTTATCTACAATTTTTCTCATTTTCTTTATTTCACGCTCATCCTGAGTCCCGAATATCCTTTTAGTAATTTTATCTAACATTTTATTTTCCTTTCCCTTAATTAAATATATTCTTAAACATGCATCATAAAATATGACTGTCTACTCCCTTAATTTCAGGATATTTTCTTTTAATTTTATAGATTTCACTGCTAGGAGTTCGTATTTTCCTTTTTTCAACAGTTCCGTTTCTGATTCTGAAAAATACCTTAATTCATTATCAGCATCCTTCTCTATTGTTACAGAAAATCTGTCCTCCTGCTGTTTCTTTTCCTTCAGCCTTCCTATCTTTTTAAGGCTCTTTTTTATTTTTTTATTGTATCCAATGCCTTCCATATGATCCAGCTCGTATATTATCTGCTGTATATCTTCATGAGTTAAATTATTTTCATTTACAAAAAGCTTAAGCTGCCTGTCCATATTCATTGTCCCGAATAAGCCTGAACAGCTTATTGTAATCATAAGACATGTTACAATAAAGACAAAACGTTTATTTTTTTTCATTGCTACTCCATAATTTTTAAAATATCTATTATAATTTCTTATCCTTTATTTTTTAATAAATA